>JAZNXI010000064.1:0-10168 GCA_045593825.1 Lachnospiraceae bacterium | reverse complement strand
CCAATTCTACGGTACAGTCTGCACCCTGGGCATACTCGCCGGAGGCAGAAATACCAAGCAGCGTTGCCAGCTCCTGGTCGGCATGGATATCGATTTCCGCATCGGTACCGTAATCATCGGTTACAAACAATAAGGAATACTGGGTTGGGTTTGCTGCCGCAGTAGCAGGGTCAATTACGGTATAGCCGCCAAGACCTGCGTCGGTATCATCAGTGGTTCCGTCGGTAAACGCTACCTGGATACCCATGTTGCCGCAAACCGCGTTAAAGTTGGTAAGCACGGTATTTAAATCCGCATCCTTCGGGAATTTCACGTCCTGATTGTTAACGGTAAGGGTATATTCCTCCTTGGTATCCGGCAGCTTGTTTCCGGTCATCTTGCCACCAACCACAACTGCCTTCTTTGCCTCTGCGCCCGGTGTAAACTTGTACTCTCTTACGTTTACGGAGTCGGACAGGGAAATCAGCTCTACGCTTGGTTCACTGGAATAGGAACGGCGGTCTACGGTGCCGTCCAATAACTTCTTTGTATTAAATTCGGTGGTTTCGGAAATACGGTTGATTTCGTCTTTTAACTGGTCAACCTCGGCCTGCAGCTGTAAGCGGTCTTCGTCGGTGGATGTGCCGTTGGCCGCCTGCACGGAAAGCTCACGCATTCTCTGCAGCATTTCTTCTACTTCGATTAACGCGCCCTCTGCGGTCTGGATAACGGAAATACCGTCGGAAGCATTTCTGGATGCCTGGTTTAAGCCCGCAATCTGGGTTTTCATTTTCTGGGAGATGGCAAGTCCCGCCGCATCGTCTGCCGCACGGTTAATGCGGTAGCCGGAGGAAAGACGCTCTAAGCTCTTTTCCAGTGCCAGGTTGTTCTTGCCTAAAATATTGTTGGTTTTTAACGCCGGGATGTTGTGATTAATTCTCATTTGGATTTCGCCTCCTAAATTCTTACCTTACGGACTAATACATTGCCATATCCGCATCGGCATTCCGCACATGCACTACCAAAGATTTTGCAATCCGGTAAAGCCTGCTGTTGTCGCTCTCTTGTACTTCACTTCCCTGTGCGTCTTTGTAAATGCCCTCTGTCTGGTAAGAATAGGTGTCCGGTCTCACTTCTTCCGTGCCGTAATAGATGGAACCGATTTCGATGTGGTTCTGCGCCAATGTGGCAAACAGATTCATCTGACGGTCTTTCAACGCCTGTGTACCTTCCTTAGTATCACTGCTGATGAAACATTTTAACTTGTTATCCTGAATGGTTGCTTCGCAGGAAATTTTGCCAAGGTTCAAGGTTGGAATTTCTGCCAACACCTTTGCCTTTTCCTCACCCTTTTCCAGGATAGTAACATTCATATTTAAAATTTCTGTTCCCGTGTCTACCGGAATCTGGTAGTATTCACGCTTACACAAACGATGCATGAAGCGCACGCCTACGTGCATTTTCTTGATGGACTTGGTGTCCTGCTTTGTCATTACCGGGTCCTGCATCATCTTTGTTTTTAAGTCGCCTGCTTCGTCTACAAACTTTTTATAAGCGTCCTGCATGGTTTTTTTGTCGTCCATGAATTCGGTAAAGTCCGGAAGCTCCGGTTCTTCGCCGGTCTGCATAAACTTAAAACGCTTCCATTCTTTAAAAATGGTCATGTCGTTTGCCAGCAGATTCTTGGCCGCCTCTAAGTTCTCCACTGTGGAAAGAATGCTGTAGTCCTCTAAGAAACGGGTGGCATTCTGGCCTTCCGTAGCCAGGGTACGTACCGTGGTTAATTCTTCCCGCGCGGACTCTGCTGTCGGCTGGGAACACTCACTGATAACTTTATCGGCTTTTTCTATGTTTTTATTAAGAGCATAGTTGTTAACCAAATGGTCCATTCCCTGAGCCTCACCGCTCTTTACAGCAGTAAGCAGATTTTGCAGGGTCAGTTCCCGGCCGCTCTTAAACACGCCGCCGATGGCCTGCTCTTCCGAACCGTCCAAACGGTGCAGGGCACGGTATACACCGATATAAGCCTGCCGCTCTTCCGGCGTGATTTCTTTTCTGTGCTCTAAGTTAATGAGGAAGATGCTGTAATTATCCTCGGTGGTAATGCCCTCTTCCTGCTTGATTTTTGCAATATTTTCCGCCAGTGCATCCACGGACTGCTCTAACGGATTGATACCGTCACGAATCATGCGGACAGTAACCGCCGGATGCATCTCCTTTAACACTTCCTGCAGCTTAGCATCGTACTCGCTGACCTTCTGCACGTTTTCTGCAGTTACTTCTACGGAATTGTAGCCAAGCATCCTTACCGCACGACGGTTTTCGGCATTTGCTGCCATGCCGATGTTTTCTAACAGGCTGTCCACATTGCCGAAAGCCTTTTGAATATTGTCGCCAAACCGCTTGTCCGGCGAGGTCATAATAGATTCAAAGCTTTCTGCATAACGGCGCATGGCCAGATTATTCATACCGGTCTGATGCAGCTCGTTTAATGTAATCTTGGAGCCGGTATCCATGGTGTCCACAATGAGCGGTGCCGGCATATTTTTAATTTCTTCCAGCTTGCGGCTGGTATCACGGAGAATCTCCAGTCCTTCTTTGCTCTGGGCAACTCCCGCCTGGGTAAAGAAGCTGGAGAAGAATCGGTTTTCCAAGGTTTTCAAGTTATCAATCAGCTTACTCATGCTGACGGTATCGATGCGGATACCTTCCTTTGCCAGACGGTAGCCCGCCTCATAGGTCATCATGGCACGGATTTCTTCCAGCTGACGTCTTGCACGGATGGAAGCCGCCTGGGCTGCACCGTTTTCCGCAAAATTCTGCAAGTAACGCTGCGCCTCCGGATTGTTTTCATCCAACAAATCCTGGGCTTCGGTTAAATCGCCGAGGGTTAAGTCCAGCTTATCGCCTTCCACGCCCGGCTGCTCGCTGCTTCTCTTTGCCGCCGCAAAATCCACCGCCTGGTTGGTTACCTGACCGGTTTTTCTGATTAACTGGCGGACTTCCTTTGCTGTGGAAGAAAGGAGGTTAGCGCTCTTTGGGTCCTGCCCTACGGAAAGGGCATCCACTGCCTTCGTGAGCACATCCTCTTCCGATAATTTTATCCCCGCAAGGAGACTGTAGGACTTTAAGTTATCCACAGTTAACGGAATGTCTTTCTTAATAAAGGTCTGGGCCGCGTTCATCATGTCCTTGTTGGCACGAAGCCCTGCCTGGAATAACATGTGGGTTACCTTTGGCTCCAACTGGGACCAGGCCTCCGGTGTCAGGGTATGCTCCTTCTTTGCATACGTCTGGGCCGCAGACCTTGCCATTGCCACGTTTTCCAAGGTCGGAACCAGCTTGTTCCGCACCATATATTCACACTGCTCCGGAGACAATTTTACGCCACCGGCCGCCTTTTCCATTGCTACGGCAACCTTCTCTAAATTCGCCTGGGTCACCGGAATATTTGCCTTCATGAGCTTTTCTGCAATCATTTCTGCACGAGGGTTTCCTGCCAGCATCTTCACTGCCTGCTGCAGGATGGCCGCACGGTCATCTGCAATCTCCTGCACCTGGTTTTCCATGGCCATCTGGGTCATTTCCTTTTGCAGCTTAATGCGCTCCATGGCAGCCTCTAACTGCTCTACCGTCATTTCGCCAACGGAGAAACCTTCCTTCTGAAGCTCGGCCATATCTTCTTCGGTCATGCGGCCGGACACGTTATCCAGACGCTCCTGATTCTGTTCCGCCTCGGTACCTTCTTCCTTAGCAACCTGTGCTTCCTGCTCCTCGCCCATGCCGTTTTTGGAATAAATATCCGAGGTCTGCTTCTGCTTTACCTCGGTTTCATCTGTATACTGAATGGCTTCCGCAAAGGAGGCTTTGGCAGACTTTGCCGCTGCGTCCGGATTGGATAACGGTTTTGCTGTAGATTCCTTCTGCTGTACTCCATATGCGTTCAGTGCATTTAACATATTCATATTTTATCTTCCTTACATGCCTGCGGTTTGTGATTCCCTTCACAACAGGCCGGGACGCTGTCCTTGTGTCCCCATCATTCCATCTGATATGTATTTCGGCAGAAAGGAAGGTTTTCTTAACCTGTAGAATGTTTTGGGTTTGCACATATTTTCGTACCGCCGTCATACACATAGTACTATCGACGAAAATACCAATCCCCCTCGGACAAGAAAGGAAAACGCTTATGAAAAAGAAATTTCTCCGATATTTTTTTCTGCTTTGCCCCCTATTTTTTTTAACTGCATTTGTGGGCTGCACCACCAAGAACCAACCGCTGACTTCTGACCATTCCGGCATAGTGACCGGAATTCCTTCCCCCACCCCAACCTTTGAGGAATTTACCAATGCCATTTTTGTAGAGGAAGTCACCGCCGACACCATTTCCCTGAAATACCACCTGTCCCGGCCGGAAAACTACGGCATCTCGGATTACCCGATTACCCTTGGTTCCGTAAAGGATGCGGTTTCTCCCGATGAAAACGCCGACGATTTGTATGAGCAGCTGCTTGCCTACGACCCGGCTTCCTTTTACGAAGAAGAAAAACTTGCGTATCTCTCCTTAAAGCACCACCTGGAGCTTCTGATGCAGGATGAGTTTTCACCATATCTTTCCGAGCTTTTAGGTCCTACCACCGGCTTCCAGGCCCAGCTTCCCATTGTGCTGGCAGAATACCGCTTTGAATCAAAAACGGATGTGGAAAACTATTTAAATCTGCTGCCGTGTGTGTTGGAATATTTTACGGAAATCGCAGAATTTGAGAAACAAAAAAGTGCCGCCGGTTACTTTATGAACGATAAAACCGCAAAGGAAATCATTGCCCAGTGCGGGGATTTTGTAACGGATATGGATAACCACTTTCTCGTTACCACCTTCGAAGACCGCTTGGAAAACTTAGCCCTGTCCCTATCCGAAAAAACCGAATACATTTTACAAAATCAGACCGCCCTTCATTCCTATGTTTTTCCGGCCTATGATTTACTGACGGAAACCCTGACCGGGCTTCTCGGTACCGGAAAAAATGAATACGGACTGAGTCATTTTGAAGGAGGAAAGGACTATTACAGTCTGTTAACCAAAATTTCCACCGGCTCCGACAAATCCATGGAGGAGTTAAAGCAGCTGCTTTCTACCGCCATCACGGAGGGTTGCAACACCATGGCAGTGGCCCTGTCCGATGAGCCTGCGGTGTACGAAAGCGCCCTACAGCCCGATTTTCCGGAAACCGACCCGGCAAAAATCATTTCTTTTATTGCCGAAAAGTCAGCAAAGGATTTTCCTGCCATAAACTGCAGCGACTATAACATCAAATACATACCGGCCTCTCTGGAGGAACACGTAAGTCCTGCCATGTATCTGGTGCCGCCCATTGACGATTACGAAGCCGGCGTCATCTACATTAACGGAAGTCCCCGCTATGATTTAGACGGAATTTTCCCAACCATCGCCCACGAAGGCTATCCGGGCCATCTGTACCAGACCGTGGCTTCCCTTTCCGCCGAAATAAACCCGCTCCGCTATCTGCTTTCCCCAACCGGCTACGAAGAGGGCTGGGCCTCCTATGTGGAAACCTACTGCTACAAATACGCCGGCTTTTCGGAAGCCCTGACCTCTTTTTTGCAGGCGGACCAGCTTGCCACCCTGTGCCTCTATGCCCTATCGGATATTTTCATCCACTATGACGGTTACACCCCGGAACAGTTATCCGCATTCCTTACGGGATACGGTTTTCCGAAGGAAACCACGGACATCATTTATCAGACTTTAGTAGCGGAACCGGGGGCGTATCTGCCTTACGCCGTGGGCTGCCTGGAATTTATGGAACTGAAAGAGCTCGCCAAGGAGCTCTGGGCAGAAGAATACAGCGACTATGCCTTTCATGAATATTTACTGGAGATGGGACCGATGCCCTTTGGAGTGTTGGAAGAATTGATGAGGAAGCCGATATAACTCTTATTCCCAAAAATAAAAAGCTGTAAGAGGTTTGTTATGCCTCTTACAGCTTTAAAATCAAGTTACTCTACTGCAAAACTAAAGAAATATTCCGGAGTTTCGCCAAAATACAGCCAGCCGGAGTAACCGCCTTCTGCTTCAATGTATACCCATTCCACACAGTCCGTCTTTTTTATTGTCACATTGGTTAATTCCTTTGCTTCTGTATAATCACCGGATAAGTCGCGGTCCTTATACAGTTTGAAGGAATTATCCTTATTTGCTCCGTAATTGTACCACCTTACTTGGTCTGCCGTTTCTTCCTCTGCCAAGTCGTACTCCTGCTGAATTACCTGCAGGTTGTGCCTGTCATCCAACGAATAATGTGCATTTACAAAGAAGGACGCTTCAAAAAAGAAATGATCCAAAAAGGAAATGGTATGCTCATCCACTCTTGTGAAAACGTCCATATTTCCGCGGAATCTTGTCAAGGTAGTTTTGGTCAGCGTTTCATCTATTACCGTGTAAACCTCCTGAATGCCCTTTACTTCCCGGAGTTCTTCCCCGTTGTAAATGAACAGGTTTCCACCATCATCCATCAGCTCGTACATGCCATCGGTGGTGTCAATATCCAACAGCCAAAAGGAAGGTACCGTGCCGGTAGGATATGCGAGTTGTATCTTACCATCAATATATACGCCCGGTCCACTGATACAAAGCTGTTCTTCTTTACCGTCTCCGTTTAAATCAATCAGCCAAGCTGTATAATTACTGTTATCCAACACCACATGATCTGTGAAGACAAGCGGCTGATACTCGAAATTTGCTTTTACTGCCTGCTCCACTTCCAGCTTTCTCTCCTTGCGGTTTTCCTCAAATTCTTCTGCGGTAGTTCTGCAGTTTTTAAGAATTTTGGCGTCGATTCCTTCATTTTCTCCATATAATACCCAACCGAATTCGTCGTTCGTTGTTCCGACAAAAAACCATTTCTCATCGCCGGAATCTCTCATGCTCCGGATATAATGCGGATAATAGAGATGCTCCGTATAAGCACCTTCCGTGTCTCTCTGTTCATACAAACGGAAGGTTCCGCTCCAGGTAATGCAGTCGCTCTCCACATAGCCGGTGAGCTTTTCCAACACATTATGGTTTCTCCGGATATACTCCACCTTAAACCAGTAAGCATCCCACTTATCTTTTTCCACACCCAAAACGGTTATTTTATTTCCCGGAGTTACCGTTCCCAGAGGAGTTTCACCGTAATACCACCGGTCCGGCTTACTTCTTATCCAATCAGAATCAACAACATATCCTTCCACAGGAAAAGTGTTTTTCTCCAATAAGTATTCCAGGAACTCTGTGTTCCTTGTAAGTTCTTCACTCGGGACAATCCATGTCTGCATCGGTGTCGGTGTTGCCGCCTCTACTATCTGCGCAATTGTCTCCTTCTCATCTCCTGCCTCGGTTAAATACGCACTGTACACATAACCGGTCTTTTTTTCTTTACCGTCTTTCTCCGCGCCAATCCAGTTACTGTCTTTCTGATCATAAGAAACAGCATACCAATACTTTCCTTCCGCATCCTGTTCCACTGCATTAATCATAACTGTTGTTCCCTCGAAAAGAACGTCAATACGGTCTGCATCATAGCCGGCTGCCTTTCTTACATTTAACATGCACGCTTCGACTCTTCCTTCCACAGGAAATTTGTT
This sequence comes from Lachnospiraceae bacterium, assembly GCA_045593825.1. GTDB lineage: Bacteria > Bacillota > Clostridia > Lachnospirales > Lachnospiraceae > SIG299. The sequence goes on along the minus strand of JAZNXI010000064.1, from coordinate 2,542 downwards.
TGTTTCCAATATGTAGGTAAGAAGCTCATTCCTGCTATGTTCTTCTTTACTCTTCTCTATGAACGCTTCCAACGCAGGATCCATGGTCGGAGTAGGGGTTATGGTTGCCTGAGCCACTGTTGTCGGCACAGGAGTCTCGCTTGCCTGAGCCTCTTCTGTCGGCACCGGTGTTTCTGTCGCTACAGGTGCCCCATTTTTATTGTTATCCTGTTCTCCCTTTGCCTCTCCGGTAAATACAAAGAGGCCTATTCCTACTACTAATGCTGCCACCAGTAAACCGGTAATCAGCTTTGTCTGTTTTTTTATTGCAATTGCCTTCACCCGTTCTACAACCTCCTTTTTATCGGAAGCCATGAGTGTTGCCATACCAAACATCTGCACTGCTCTGGATTGCTTTGCCGCCAACTCTACCAGTGTATGGCCGTAGCTGTAGCGTTCGTCCTCGCCCAGGCGCTCGATGGTGCGCTCGTCGCAGGCCAGCTCCGCATCCTTTTTGGACAACATCACTGCCACCCACACCAATGGATTATACCAATGCAGAATCAGACACAAGATGCGGCACAAAGACCACACCATGTCGCCCTGCAGATAATGACTGTACTCATGTTCCACACAGTAAGTTTTCTCCTGCTCGTTCATCCCCTGCTTATTTAAGTAAATGGAAGGATGAACCACTCCGTACAGGCAGGAGGACATAATGCCGTCTGCCAGATAGACCGACAGTTCCTGCTTTCCTCTGCCCTTTCTTGCCAACAACGGAATCTCCTTGCGGAACATTCCCAGTGTTGTACCGAAAGAAATATTAACTCCAAGAATCACAACCGCCATGCATACCATACCGATTATCCAAGCATACGGAAGTACCTTCTGCCAGAAAATTTCCGGGAAAGAAAACCCGGATGGCTCTTCTGCCGGAACCGTGCCGGTTACTTCTGTTTGGATTTCAGGTACGACAACCGATACTTCTGCCCTTTGCTGTCCTTCGACTATTTTCTCTACCGGCGGATAATAAACAACCGCATTGTCCGGCAGGGCAAAAGTACCTTCGGAAACTAATGTCTCCTGTTCTGCAGGCTGCTTGATTTCCTGCTGTTCTTCTGCCTGGCGGATTTCCAGATGCTCCTGCACCTGTGCCTTTCCTTCTTCTGCCAAAGACAAAAGATTAAAGGACAGTTCACCAAAATTTACCGGACAAAGAAGGCGCACTAAAACAATGAGCCAAAGGGCATACACTGCCTTCGCCTTCATTTTGTTTTTAAACAGTCCACGGACTGCAAGTACCAGCAAAATAAGCACCGACGAGGTTAAAATCCATTCCGTCATGTTATTTTTCTCCCTTCTTCTCCGCCGCATCCAAAAGGGCATGAAGTTCTGCAATATCTTCTGCCGTTAAATTGTTTCTTTTTACCATGGCACTCATCATGAGACCCACACTTCCCTGATATACACGGTCGAGGAAGGACTCGGTTTCCTGATGGGTTGCCTCTTCCTGGTCTACAAGCGGATAGTAAAGTCTTGCCTTTGCGCCCTCTTCACAACGAAGCAGACCCTTTTCGGTCATGCGCTTTACCATGGTGGTGCTGGTACTCTTAGCCCAGCCGGCACGCTTCTGCATATCCTTTACAATCTGCATTACCGTCTTTGGGGATTCCTCCCATAAGCATTCTAAAACTAACCATTCTGTTTTTGTGAGCTCAATATTTTGATTTTCCATGTTGTTTTCCATGATAGTTCTCCATTTCATTCTTGATGTTCGAGGAATTCGCGAGGTTCCTCTCCTATATAGGTGTTTCAAGACGTACTAACTTGTAGTACAATTTTAATATAGCACGGTTGTACTACGTTGTCAACCACCTTTTAAACAAAATTTCCCTCTCTTCTACGAAAAAGAGAGCACCTTCCACAATCCGGGGATTGCTTTTTTACTGCAAATAAGGTAAGTTAAGGCTGTAAGAGGCATGCCGCTTAAAACAGTATTTTAAACAAGGAGAATTACTAATGAAACAGGAGAAAATCGGTCCTTTTATTGCAGAAATCAGAAAACAACATGGTATGACACAAAAGGAACTGGCAGAAAAACTGGGAATCAGCGATAAAACCGTTTCCAAATGGGAATGCGGAAACAGCATTCCTGATATCAGTTATCTTGAAGCATTATGTGATTCTCTGGATATCAAAGTGAATGAGCTTTTATCCGGGGAACGCCTGACGGATAAGAGCTATTCCGAAAAAGCGGAGGAAAATATTATGGCTCTTATCAAAGAAAATAAAAGTAACAAAAAAGGCAACCTGCTACAGCTGCTTTTTGGCATTGTTCTGACACTTGCAGCCTTTCTCTGTATGTTTTTCTGTGGAGAAGGCAGAAACCTGACTACCTTATGGAATTATTTTGACTTTGTTACCTTACTGGTTTTGATACTACTATGCACTGCCATTGTCTTACTTTCAAAAAGAAGAACCTGGCCGGATATTTTGGATTTGTTGCAGAAAATCGTCATTCCCTGCGGTATTTTTGATTTTCTGTTCCAAAGTATCTTTGTCC
>JAZNXI010000063.1:0-7511 GCA_045593825.1 Lachnospiraceae bacterium | reverse complement strand
TGCAATTAAGTCTCTGGTTACTAAGGAATACTTCATACCAATGTGACCCATGGCAATACCGTCGCAGACGGCAATGGCAGGGAACACAATTGGGGTACCGCCGGCCATGGCAACACCCATTTTGACGGCGTCTACAATCTTATCCAGGTTCATATGACCCGGTACAATTTCATTATAGGAACTAACAATACCAACTAAAGGCTTCTTCTGCTCTTCCTTGGAAATACCAAGTGCATGGAACAAAGAACGGTGTGGAGCCTGCTGTGCTCCGAGTTTTACTGCATCACTTCTCATGATTTTATCCTCCTCTTTCTACATAAAAAAACCCTAAACAGCGTACACTGTCTAGGGCGAATAAATACTAATCCGTGGTACCACCTGACTTCAAAAGCAACTGCTTCTGCACTCAACCTCCCGATAACGTGGGAGTCCTCCGTCGGCTTCTACTTGGTTTCCCGTTCTTGCCGATGCTCCAAGGCTACCTTCCATAAGTCTTTGTGAAAGACTCGCACCAACCGTCTTCTCTCTGGCACTCAGGCCTTATGTACTCTTCCTTTTCATTGCGTTCAAAAAACTATGTAATTTGCACTTTAGTGTAGCAAATTACTAACGTGCTGTCAAGTGGTAAAATCAGTTTTTTCGTAAAAATTATGTAAATCGGATACTTACCTCTCCGGAATTTAAAATCTGCGTTGTTCCGTTCCGCTCAATCACTAAATTACCAAGCTCATTGATATCCACTGCCCATGCCGTATAAAAGCCCTCCGGCACAGTTTCATCCAACACCCGGATTTCTTTTCCAAGTAAAATAGAGCGCTTTTTATTTTCTTCCAGAAAACTGCCGTCAAAAAGTGTCGGATACCATCGTTCCAGTTCCTTCAGAATTTCGTCTTCTAACATTTCTTTTGATACTGCAAATCCGCATTCATTGGAAACCGAGGTAGCAATTTCCTTTAATTCCTCCGGAAACTCCATCTCACCTACGTTGACACCAATGCCCACTACCGCATACTCAAGGCTCTGCTTCTCTGCATTGATACCGGCTTCGGTTAATATGCCGCACACCTTCTTCTTATTTAAGAAAATATCATTGACCCACTTTATTTTAGCATTAACTCCGCAAATACGTTCAATGGCCCTTGCCACTGCCACTGCTGCCATGGAGGTAATTAAAACAGCCCGGGAAAGATCTATCTCAGGCCGGAGAAGAATACTCATATATATTCCCTTTTCTTCCGGAGAGAAAAAACTTCTTCCTAGTCGTCCTCTGCCTGCTGACTGCTTATTTGCAATTACTACAATTCCTTCCGGTGCCCCGTTTACCGCCAGTTCTTTTACATACCGGTTGGTGGAATCCGTTTCCGGAAGATACATCTTCTGCCAGACCATTTTCCTATCCTTTCCCTCCTCATATTCTGTCTCACCATGATAAAATTTCCGTCTTGCAAGACACTTCTAAAATGACTATAATAAAGCTAATAAATTATTCCAAAATCAGGAGGCTGTCATGGCAAGACTTATGAAATTTAAAATGGAACGTCCGGGTCAGGTAGAATTAGGTCAGGTAGTAGATATTAGAGAAGGATACCTGCCTAACTCTGTCTTTTACTATGTGATTGAACCGGCAGTTGCCATGTCCGGAAACTTTTCCCTTGGTGAACGCTTATTTGCCCGCACCGGCACTGTTACAGAAATTGCCGAAGAACCACGCGGTTTCTACGTTACCGTTTCCTTTGAGGAATAAAAAGCAATTATTCCTCCGGCTGGACAACCGCATCATAATCAGCCTCAATTATGGTAGCCTGGGAAACAATATAACTCATTACATAGTCCAGAAGAATAGATTTCTTAACCTCATCTTCCCCATTAGCGTCAACAAAAGCATCTATGTTGTTTCCATAGCCGTAATAATCAGCCATTTGTGATAATCTGTTCTGATATTCCGCCTCATCCATGGATAATTGTTCTACCTTAGATATTTCAACTAAAACCAGATTATTCTTTACAACCTCGTATGCACTTTCCTCTGCCCATTTATCCAAATCATCCAATGATTTAAAACCGAAAAAGTACATCAGCGCCATTTCTGCATCCATTCCATAATAGGAACCGTAATACTCACCGGCTGCATAATAATAGTCGTATAATCTCTGCTTTTCTATTGCAAGCTCTGCCTGTGGATAATTTTCCACCGTACTGGAAGCCATGAGGGATTCTGTAATCTGCTCATAAAAGCTGTCCTTATTCATGGCAGAGTAAAGTGCAATTACATATTCGGACCAGGTATTATATCCAAGATTCTCTTTTGCAAAAGCGTCGGAAGCCTCCGGAACCACTTCTTCCAAAACAGAATTAACCGTAACGGTAAACACTACTGACTGTCCTGCCAGTTCTTCACTGTGGTAAACCTCCGGGAAGGTTAAGTTTAAATCTCTTACTTCTCCTGCCACAGCACCGACAAGGCCTTCTTCAAAACCATCGATAAAACTTCCGGAGCCCAGAACAAGGTTATAACCGGCTTCTGAATCATCGGTACCGCCATCAAACGGAACCCCATCTTTCTTGCCCACATAATTAATATTAACCGTATCGCCTTCCACTGCAGCTCTGTCTACAGCAACCAGTTCTGTAAACTGCTCCAGTAATGCAAGTAACTCTTTTGCAACCTCTTCCGAATCCACTTCATGCAGAGTAAGTCCCTTATACTGACCGAGAGTTACCTTGGTTTCCGAGATATCCCCCGTTACCGCCGGTGCTTCCGTAGGAGCCGCTGTTGGTGCTTCTGTCGGCGCAGAAGTTTCGGAAGGTGCCGTAGTCGGTTCCTCTGTAGGAGCCGGTGTTTCTGTTGCTTGTACCGGAGTCGTTGGCGTAGGCGTTACGTCCCCTTCATTTTTGTTTCCGCAACCGGCAAAACATGTCATTGCCAAGGTACTTATCAGAAAAATAATTGCTGCCTTCTTTTTCATTCTTACTATATCTCCTTCATCTATCTGCATTATCCGTTGCTCTTGCTGACACAACTTTTTAATTATACGACGCTTTCCGCAATTTTGCAATCCTAAGCCAGTCGGAATACCGCACTATTTTTTGTACTGCTGTCGGCTCCGATATACACAGTAAATTCTCCCGGCTCACTGACAAACTCCATGTCGATATTATAGAAACGGAGCATATCTTCGGTAATCTCGAAAGAAACCTCTTTGCTTTCTCCCGGATTCAGGAATACCTTTTCAAAGCCCTTTAACATCTTTTCCGGACGAACCACGCTTCCCTTTACATCCCACAAATATAACTGTACGGTTTCTACTGCAGCTCTGCTTCCGGTATTGGTTACCGTAACAGTTGCCGTAACGGTTTCTTCTTTTGTCATAGTCTCCCTGCTGAGCGTTACTTCGGAATAATCAAACGTTGTATAAGTAAGACCATAGCCGAATGGAAATAAAGGATAAATAGACTCATCAATATATCCATGGATAAATCCGACTCTGGTACCTTCCTCATTTGGCCTTCCGGTGCGGAACTTGTTATAGAAAATCGGTGCCTGGCCAACACTTCTTGGAAGACACATGGAAAGCTTTCCTTCCGGCATCACATCGGCATACAATACATCCGCAACAGCATTACCGCCCTCGGTGCCCGGCATCCATACCATAAGCACTGCCTTGGAGACTTCTACCACCTCCGGAATCACCACCGGACGGCCGGAAAACACTACAGTTACGATATTCTTATTTACCTCAGCCACCTTGTGTAACAGTTCCAGCTGATGCTTTGGAAGTGTGATGTCCGCACGGCTTCCGCCTTCACCGGTGTACTCTCTGTGCTCGCCAAGGCAAAGCACCACGGTTTCTGCGGATTTTGCTGCTTCTGCCGCTTCTGTCAGCAAAGCTTCCAATTCTTCCTTCGTGTATACGTCTTTCTGACCAACCTTTGCCTGCTTGTCTTCGTCCTGCACAAAACAACCCTTGGAAACCACAATTTTTGCGCCCTTTGCTTCCATACCCTGTTTGATGGTAACACCCTGCTCCGGCTTCTTCGGGAAGGACCATGCACCAAACATGTCTACATTATCCGCATACGGTCCAATCAGGGCAATGGTATCTTCTGCCTCCTTTGCCAGAGGAAGAATTTCTTCATTCTTAAGCAAAACAAAGGATTTTGCTGCCATTTCCCTTGCCAGACTTCTATGTTCTTTGCAAAGTAAAACTTTCTTTTCTTTTTCTGCAGAACCGTCCTTGAATGGATTTTCAAATAATCCCAGGTCATTCTTTAATTTTAATACGCGCATACAGCCCTCGTCTACCAGACGCTCCTCTACTTCACCGGAGCGCACCAGTTCTGCCAGGTAACGGGTATAGGCATTGGATACCATGTCCATATCAACGCCGGCTAAAATAGCCAGCTTTGCAGCCTCTTTGCTGTCTGCGGCAATACCATGGTTAATCATTTCATCTACTGCGGAATAGTCGGAAATCAGCAGACCATCAAACTTCATTTCTTCACGAAGCACCTTTCTCATCAGCCACTTGTTACCGGAGGAAGGGATACGGTTTAAGGTATTGAAGGAAGTCATTACCATAACACAGCCTTCCTCAATAGCAGCCTTATATGCCGGGAAATAATCCTCCCGGAGAGTCCGCTCGGAGAGCTCTACATTTTCATATTCTCTTCCGCCAAGAGGCGCTCCATACGCCGCAAAGTGCTTTACACAGCCTGCAATATTCCCCTCTTTGATTAAATCCAAGGTTTCGCCCTTGCCGGAGCCCTGATAACCGCGTACCATTGCCTTGCCAAGCTCAGCATTCAAGTACGGGTCTTCGCCGGTGGACTCCATAACACGTCCCCAACGGGCATCCCGTACCAAATCAAGCATTGGAGAGAAGGTTACGTGCAGACCTGATGCTGTTGCTTCTTTTGCAGCTACTCTTGCTGCCTGCTCCACCAGTTCCGGAGAGAACGTACATCCCTGTCCCAAGGGAATCGGAAAAATGGTTTCCATGCCATTAATCACATCATACATTAACAAAAGCGGAATATGATGCGGATGGTTTGCCATGAAATTTTCCTGCATTTCACGAAGGTCATCTGCTCCGGTAAGTCCAAGCACGGAACCAATCAAACGCTTTTGTTCCTCCGGCAGATGCAGATAATCCACCTGTCCGGTAATCAGACCTTCTTTGGCAATCATTCCCGCAGGAAGCTGCACCATCTGTCCCACCTTTTCTTCTAAAGACATGTCCTTTAACAACTGTTCTAACTGCTTGTATTCCATATGTATACCTCTCTTCTTCTGAATATTTATATTCAGAACAGAATCCTCTGTCCTTGTTAGCATGAACCTATTAGATTATATCACAAAGCATTCTTATTTTGAACATGAAAAAATGCTATTGCATCCGACATTTTTATTTCAAATGCAATAGCATACTTTTTTACACAGGACTCACAAAAATACCAAGTTTTGGCGGATAGACTGTAAATACCATAAATGCCAGCAGTAGTGCATACATCACATAACGGAGTATTTTCCAATCTCCTTTGGTACACTTTTGTGCCACACGATACACCACATAATAAGCCGTAAGCACACTAATAACATATAGAGCAATGTTAATCCAGTCCACATTGAATCCCAAAACACCTGTGTATGTATAGAAAAATACCGGTATCAAAGCCAGACCCACCAGAATTCCGGTAAACATAGCATTATAAATGCAAGGATATTCTTCCTCCATCTTTTTTCCTGCAACCAGTGCATAGGCAAACATCGGAAAGAACAATAACTTCATATGTTCCCAAGTAGACTCGTTTACCGGAAAGAACAGCCCAACAAAGAAATTCCCACCGGTCCAGTCATAAACAAAATGAGAAATAACACCAAGAATAATGGTGACAACCGCACCAATAATACAAAACCATTTGAGTGACTTCATAAAAAATCCCCCGAAAGAAATAAACTGTTACTTTCAGTTTACGTCCTCCGGGGAAGTTTTATGCTCTATGTAATTATGAAATGACACGTCTTGCTTTGTAAGGCTTCATATAGTTGTATTCCGAAACGGTAATTCCCTTTCTGGCATTTGCTGCATGAACCACTTTGCCGTCTCCGATATAGATAGCCACATGATAAACTCTTCCGCTGCTATTTGCATAGAAAATCAGGTCGCCCGGCTGAAGTTCGGATTCTTTTAACTCTACATTCATATACCCCGCCGTCTTGGCCTGGTCTCCGGATGTTCTTTCTAAGCTGTAATCAAAATGAGCGAAAACCGACTGTACAAAACCGGAGCAGTCAGCACCTTTTGTTAAGCTTGTACCACCATATTTATATGGATTACCTACAAACTGAAGGGCATACTTTACCAGTTCACATCCTGTGGTAGATGCTATAACTGTATCTTCTTCCTGCTTTGGAGTTTCTGTTGGAACCGCAGTAGGCTTTGGAGTTGCGGTTAGTGCCGGCTTTTCTTCCTGTGCAGGAGGCACCGGCTTTTCAGCCAAAGGACCCTTTTTCTCTTCATGAGGCTTTGGATGTTCATGCACATGCTCATGAACGTGCTCATGTGGTAACAACGGATGTTCATGCTCCTTCTCGTGAGGAGGAACCGGTTTCTCATGTTCATGCTCATGAGGCTTTGGATGTTCATGTTCATGTTCGTGCTCATGCGCCGCAGGACCTGCCGGTGCAGCATACGCCTGCTGGACAGGTAACGCTAAAATGCAAATTCCCAATAATAAACAACATACTCTTCTCTTCATAACAAAACCCTCCGTGGTGTTTTATCCGATAGTTTCTGTTGTTTTTAGATTATCATACAGTTTTGTCAGAAAAAGGTTAAAAAAAAGGCAGTTTTTGGTCATATTTGGTACAAAAAATGACTTCTGCGGCACAAATGTGTCACAAAAGCCATTTTTTGACATAAAAAGAGCTTCCGGAAAATATTCCGAAAGCTCTTAAGTGCTTATTTATTAGAAGCTTACCAAACAAGTTCTATTAGAACTTGTTCGCCTTAGCTGCTTCTTCAATAGAAACTGCAACTGCTACAGTCATACCAACCATTGGGTTGTTACCTGCACCGATAAGACCCATCATTTCTACGTGAGCCGGAACGGAGGAGGAACCTGCGAACTGAGCGTCGGAGTGCATACGGCCGAGAGTATCGGTCATACCGTAGGAAGCAGGACCTGCTGCCATGTTATCCGGATGAAGTGTTCTACCTGTACCACCACCGGAAGCTACGGAGAAGTACTTCTTACCCTGCTCAAGACATTCCTTCTTGTAAGTACCTGCAACAGGATGCTGGAATCTGGTTGGGTTGGTGGAGTTACCTGTGATGGAAACGTCAACACCTTCCTTGTGCATGATAGCTACGCCTTCGCAAACATCGTTTGCACCGTAGCAGTTAACTTCTGCACGAAGACCTGTGGAGTATGCCTTACGGAATACTTCCTTAACAGTGTTTGTGTATGGATCATATTCTGTTTCAACATAGGTGAAACCGTTGATTCTT
>JAZNXI010000062.1:0-5817 GCA_045593825.1 Lachnospiraceae bacterium | reverse complement strand
GGAAGGACTGGCAACACTGCTTGCAAAGGGCGATGTGCCGGAGCTTATGAAGGGTAAAAAGATTTTATCCTTAGATTTATCTGCCATGGTGGCAGGGTCCAAGTATCGTGGTGAATTTGAAGAAAGAATCAAGCGTGTCATTGCAGAAGTAATTTCTGCGGGCAATGTTATTTTGTTTATTGATGAGCTGCATACCTTAATCGGTGCCGGCGGTGCAGAGGGAGCCATGGATGCTTCCAATATTTTAAAACCTGCCCTGGCAAGAGGAGAACTGCAGGTAATCGGTGCTACCACAAGAGAAGAGTACCGCAAGCATGTAGAAAAGGATGCGGCACTGGAACGGAGATTCCAGCCGGTGGCGGTGGAAGAACCAACGGAGGAAGAAGCAGTAGATATTCTTCGAGGTCTTTGTGCCAATTATGAAAGCCATCATGCAATTGAAATTTCCGACGAAGCACTTCGGGCGGCAGTTTCCTTAACCAGCCGCTACGTTAACGACCGGTTCCTTCCGGATAAGGCTATTGATGCTATGGACGAGGCAGCGTCCCGTTTGCATTTGAAGTCCTTTACCATTTCCGATAAAGACAAAGAGCTGGAAAAAGAACTGGCAGCCTTAGAGCAGGAGAAGGAAGATGCTTTGGTAGACGGCCGTTTAGAAGATGCGGTTCAGGCTTCCAACGAGCAGAAGAAGCTGGAGAAAAAGCTTGCCCGCCGCAAGAAAAAGCAGGCAGAAGCAGCGGGTAATGAGCATCTGGTGCTGACAGAGGAGCAAATTGCCGAGGTGGTTTCCTCCTGGACAGGTATTCCGCTCTCCAGATTGCAGGAAGCAGAGAGTGCGCGCTTACAGAAGCTTCCGGAAGTGTTAAAGAAGCGTGTGGTAGGCCAGGATGATGCGGTAATGTCTATTGTAAAGGCAATCCGCAGGGCAAGAGTAGGATTAAAAGATCCAAACCGTCCAATCGGTTCTTTCCTGTTCCTGGGTCCGACCGGTGTTGGTAAAACAGAACTTTCCAAGGCCCTTGCCGAGGCAATGTTCGGGGATGAAAATGCCATGATCCGGGTGGATATGTCCGAATACATGGAAAAGCACAGTGTATCTAAAATTATCGGTTCGCCGCCGGGCTATGTTGGCCACGAGGAGGGCGGACAGTTATCGGAGCAGATTCGCCGTAAGCCTTATTCGGTACTTTTATTTGACGAACTGGAAAAGGCCCATCCGGATGTGTTTAACATCTTATTACAGGTACTGGAAGACGGCCGTATTACCGATTCCCAGGGCCGTAAGGTAAGCTTCAAAAATACAATTATTATTATGACTTCCAATACCGGTGCCGGCGTTATCATGCAGCCAAAGCATCTGGGCTTCACCACCCGGACCGACGAGCAGGCTGACTATGAAAAGATGCAGGGCAACGTCATGGAAGAAGTGAAGAGAGCATTCAAGCCGGAGTTTTTTAAACCGTATTGATGAGACAATTGTTTTCCGTTCACTGAATAAAGAAACACTTCGTCAGATTGCAAAAATACAGTTGGATATTATCGTAAAGCGCTGCAAGGAACAGTTAAATATGAAGCTGAACCTGCAGGAGTCCGTCACCGAATTCATTTTGGAAAAGGGCTTTGACGATAAATACGGGGCAAGACCAATCCGTCGGGCGGTACAGACCCATATTGAGGATATGCTGGCGGAAGAAATTATTAAGGGTACCATGAAACAGGGCGATACCGTGACGTTATCTATCAAAGACGGCAAGCCGGTAGTTCGGGTAAGAAGCCCAAAAGAGAAATAAGAAATTTGCATAGGAGGAAAAAATTATGGCAGATTTAATTTATGTATGCGAAAACGGTAGTTTGGGATTTGGTGATTATACATTGGCTGAAAAGTCCAAGTTATCCGATTATCCACACCTGGGTGATTTATATAAGGTTAAGACTTTTGCGGAAATTACAAAGTTAGAAAAGAACGGTTCCTTTGTATATGAGTCTGTTCCGGGAACCAAGGTGACCGGTTTTCTGGCGGAGGATCGCAAGGTTTCCTTCTGCGTAGAGGGCAATGACCATACCCGGATTACTCTTGATTTGGAAGAAGAAAAGGAATACCGCGTGCTGGTAGACGGAACAAATCTTGGCAATATGGCAACCAATATCGGCGGTAAGCTGGTAATCAGTGTGGATTTAACCACCGGTCAGCCACAGGATGTTGTTGTTGAACGTATGTAAGAGGTAGCTTTAGGGAATGGCAAAAGCAAAAACTATATTTTTCTGTAAAGAATGCGGATATGAATCCGCAAAGTGGCTGGGACAGTGTCCCGGCTGTAAGGCATGGAACTCCTTCACAGAGGAGCCTGTCGTACAATCAAAAGGTAAGAGCAGCAGTAGTGTGGGAGCAGCTGCGAAGGCGGTGCCTTTAAAAGAGGTATCCTCCGATAAAGAGGAACGTACCATCATTGGTATCCGGGAATTTGACCGGGTATTGGGCGGTGGCATTGTTAAGGGTTCTCTCGTTCTGGTGGGCGGTGACCCGGGTATCGGTAAGTCTACACTGCTTTTACAGATGTGCAGGGAGCTTTCCGGTAAGCATAAGGTGCTGTATATCTCCGGTGAGGAATCCGCCCAGCAGATAAAAATGCGGGCAGACCGTCTGGGAGAGTTTTCCGGCGATGTATTATTGCTTTCCGAAACTAATTTGGATTTTATCGAAGCTGCTTTAGAAAAGGAGCAGCCGGAAGTGGTAGTGATTGACTCCATTCAGACCATGTACCGGGATGAGGTTGGTTCTGCGCCGGGCTCGGTAAGCCAGGTAAGAGAAGCTACTGCCAGTCTCATGCGCCTTGCAAAGGATAAAGAAATTTCTATTTTTATTGTGGGTCACGTAACAAAAGAAGGAACGGTGGCAGGCCCAAGAATGCTGGAGCACATGGTGGATACGGTGCTTTACTTTGAGGGCGATAATTCTGCGGCCTACCGTATTTTACGGGCGGTAAAAAACCGTTTTGGTTCCACCAATGAAATCGGCGTGTTTGAAATGTCCGGCGCAGGTCTTACCGAAGTGGCAAACCCGTCGGAATATATGTTAGAAGGAAGACCGGAGGAAGAACCGGGTTCTGTAATTACAACCGTTATGGAGGGCACCAGACCTATCTTAGTAGAAGTGCAGGCGTTGGTGTGCCAGACTAATTTCAATATGCCGCGACGTACGGCAGCCGGAGTAGATTACAATCGTGTAAATCTTTTGATGGCAGTCATGGAAAAACGCCTTGGTATTTCACTGGCGGGTTGCGATGCATATGTAAACGTAGCCGGCGGTATGAAGATTACCGAACCGGGCATCGACCTTGCCATTGTGCTTGCCCTGCTTTCCAGTTATAAAAACAGAGCGGTAGACAGCAAGACCATTGCCTTTGGCGAAATCGGTCTTACCGGTGAGGTCAGAAGTGTCAGCATGCTGTCCCAGCGTATCAAAGAAGCAGAAAAGCTGGGCTATGAGGTTTGTATCGTTCCTAAGGCGAAAAATGCCCGGAATGTGGATGGCAAACCGGCAAATATCCGCCTGATTGAAGTGGGCAATATCAGAGAATTGGCATCACTGCTGTAACAGAAATTGTTGTAATGTGGGCTATTTTCAAGAAAAAGAAAATAATACATAAAATATCTTGACAAAGTGCACTGCCTTGGTGTAAAATATCAAGGCAGTGTTGCAAAGGGGATTGGTCAAATGGTATGACAAGGGTCTCCAAAACCTTTAGCGGGAGTTCGATTCTCTCATCCCCTGTTAGCCTTGAACATAAAAGTTCAGGGCTTTTTCTTTGGGACTATATAATGACGGGACAATATTCTATTGCAGAATGAGGAGAGTCAAGACATGGAAGCAAGAAAGTTAATTCAGCTTACTGCCCCGGAACAAGCGCAGGAATTTGTTTCTGCAGCAGCCGAGTATGACTTCGACATCGACATGAGATTCAACAAGGTGATTGTAGACGCTAAGTCCTTTTTAGGCGTATTAAGCCTCTTATCCCACCCGGTAATGATTTTCAGTCAGGGAAGTAACAGTGAGTTTGAAAAGATGCTGGAAAAATATGCAGTAGCATAAGAAGTCCGGCAAAACGAATTGCAATCAAAAAAGACAAACATAGGAGAAAGAGACTGCAAATGGGCTACTTTGCCGCAGTCTCTTTTTCTGTGCCGGAAAAAGAGGGAGAAATCCTAAAGTTTTATAGAAAAATTAGTTGAAATAAGTGCCGGATATGGTTATACTTATATAGATGCAATCATTACCAAAAGAAAGGAAATTGGTTCATGTATCGTTTGATTTGTAAAGACGGTAATGCAAAGCGTGGTGAAGTTACCACGGTGCATGGCACGATTCAGACACCGGTATTTATGAATGTAGGTACAGCGGCGGCTATTAAGGGCGCGGTTTCCACCATGGATTTACAGGAAATCGGCTGTCAGGTGGAACTGTCCAATACCTATCATCTTCATGTACGGCCGGGCGATAAAGTTGTTAAGCAGCTGGGCGGTCTCCACAAGTTTATGAACTGGGACAAGCCAATCCTCACCGACTCCGGCGGATTCCAGGTGTTCTCTCTGGCAGGGCTTCGTAAAATTAAAGAAGAGGGCGTTACCTTCCAGTCCCATGTGGACGGAAGAAAAATTTTCATGGGTCCGGAAGAAAGCATGCAGATTCAGTCCAATCTGGCATCTACCATTGCCATGGCATTTGACGAGTGTCCGCCATCCACGGCAGCCCGCAAATACATGGAGGATTCCGTGGCAAGAACTACCCGTTGGCTACACCGCTGTAAGGCGGAGATGGACCGTTTAAATTCCCTCCCTGATACCATCAACAAGCAGCAGATGCTCTTTGGTATCAATCAGGGCGGTGTGTTCCATGACATCCGTATTGAGCACGCAAAGCAGATTACAGAGCTTGACCTGGACGGTTATGCACTGGGTGGTCTGGCAGTAGGCGAGTCCCATGAAGATATGTACGAGGTTATCGAGAAAACCGTACCGTATCTTCCGGTGGATAAACCGACTTATCTTATGGGCGTCGGAACTCCGGCCAATATTTTAGAGGCGGTAGAGCGTGGTGTGGATTTCTTCGACTGCGTATATCCGGCAAGAAACGGCCGACACGGCAACGCTTATACCAATCATGGTAAGATGACCTTATTAAATGCCAAGTATGAGCTGGACAGCAGACCGCTTGACGAAACCTGTCAGTGTCCGACCTGCAGAAATTACAGCAGGGCATACATCCGGCATTTGCTTAAGGCAAAGGAAATGTTAGGGTTACGGCTTTTGGTAACCCACAACCTCTACTTCTATAACAAGATGATGGAGGAAATCAGAGAGGCTATTGAGCAGCAGCGCTTTGCGGAATACAAAAAGGCAAAGCTTGCAGGCTTTGAAGAAGGCGACAAATAAAAAAGAAAAGAGGAAAAAATAATGAATTTCACAGCAGTTTTAACAGCAGCAGATGCAGGAGCTACCGGCGGTATGTGGGGCGGCATGCTCATTTACATTGTATTCTTCGGTTTACTTATTTACTTCATGATTTACCGTCCACAGAAGAAGCAGCAGAAGAAGCAGGATGAGCTGGTAAACTCCATCGAAATCGGTGACAGCGTACTTACTACCAGCGGCTTCTACGGCGTAGTAATCGACAACGTAGATGAAAACGTAGTTATCGTTGAGTTCGGTAACAACAAGAACTGCCGTATTCCAATGAAGAAGACAGAAGTCGGAGGCCAAGCGGTCTTAGGAAGACAAGTTGCCCCCCCAACTCCTTGGCTCACAGAACGACATGGCTAC
>JAZNXI010000061.1:0-1602 GCA_045593825.1 Lachnospiraceae bacterium | reverse complement strand
TTGATGGCGACTTAAAGACTCTTGGCGTTACCGGCGACGACCTGCCACTGGCGCAAAAGTCCAAAATCGGCTGCATCCATGACTATTCCGCAGGCAGAAACCGTTACATCGGTTACTTAATTTCCGTGGCATCCAATTCTTACAAGAAGTTAAAAATCGGATTGGACTGCGCTAACGGTGCTTCCTGGAACATTGCCAATGCAGTGTTCAGTGCTCTGGGTGCCCAGACCTACGTTATCGGTGATGAACCGGACGGTCTTAACTGTAACGAGGGCTGCGGTTCCACACATATTGAAAAGTTAAAGAAGTTAGTAAAAGATAAGCATTTAGACCTTGGCTTTGCCTTTGACGGTGACGCAGACCGCTGTATCGCAGTGGACGGAAACGGCAACGAGGTAGACGGCGATGCCATGATTTACATCCTCGGCAAGAGAATGAAGGCGCGCGGTACCTTAAATGACAACACCGTTGTTACCACCATCATGTCCAATAGCGGCTTTGTAAACAGCCTTGCGGAAATCGGCATCAAGTGTGAGCAGACTAAGGTGGGCGACCGTTTTGTATACGAGTGCATGCAGGCAAATGATTATGCCATCGGCGGAGAGCAGTCCGGTCACATTATTATGAAGAAGTACGCTACCACCGGTGACGGTATTTTAACTGCTATTATGATTGCAGAGGAAATCTGCGACTCCAAATCCACCCTTGCCCAGCTGGCAGAACCAATCAAGTTCTATCCGCAGTACTTAAAGAACTTGCGTGTAAAGGATAAGGCGGCAGTTTTTGCGGACGCTAATGTAATGGCGGCAAAGGACGAAGTTGAAAAGCTCATTAACGGAAAGGGCAGAGCGCTGCTCCGTCAGAGTGGTACCGAGCCGGTTGTCCGTGTCATGATTGAAAGCGAAACACAGGAACAGTGTGTAGAATATGCAGAGATGATTGCCAAGGCAATTACGGAAGGAGGACACTGCGTTGAATAAGTTAGTAAAAACAAAAGATTTATATGCTTCCCAGCCGGAGTATTTAGTAGAGTTATTTGAAAGCAGCGAATACCCATGGGAGATGCTTCCAAAGCTGAAGGATTACATCAAGGCGTTAATCGAAAAGGGTATTCCGGGTTACACCAAGCTTTCCGATGATGTACTCATTGGTGAAAACGTAAAGATTTACCCAACCGCTACCATTGAAGGACCAACTATCATCGGTTCTAACACCGAAGTTCGTCCGGGTGCTTACATCCGCGGCAGCGTTATTACCGGTGAAGGCTGTGTGATGGGTAACTCTTCCGAGTTTAAAAACTGTATTTTACTGGATAAGGTGCAGGCTCCGCATTACAACTACATTGGCGATTCCATCTTAGGTTATAAGGCACATACCGGTGCCGGCACCATTTGCTCCAACTTAAAGTCCGACGGCAAGGCAGTAGTTATCCACGGTGAGGAAGATTACGAAACCGGCCTTAGAAAAATCGGCGGCATCCTGGCAGACGGCGCAGACGTGGGCTGCGGTTCCGTTATCAATCCGGGTACTGTTATCGGCAAGAACACTACGGTTTATCCTTTAACCTCCCTGCGCGCCGTTTAAGTCGGTGGCCAAGCGGTC
>JAZNXI010000060.1:0-6943 GCA_045593825.1 Lachnospiraceae bacterium | reverse complement strand
CAGCCAGACTATTACCGATAAAATGGGAGAGTTGGGTCTTTTGGGAGATATTCCGGCTTCTAATCAGATGTCACTGATGGATTTGTTTCAGATGTAGCAACATTTGGAAAAATTTAAAGAAAAAGTGCTTGACATTTTTTTTAGGATAGTGTATATTAGTTTTTGTTCTTAGGAACGACTAATATATACTATCTGATATGGCTCGTTGGTCAAGCGGTTAAGACGTCGCCCTCTCACGGCGAAAACAGGGGTTCGATTCCCCTACGAGCTGCTAACTGTTTAAATTAAACAGCCCAACCCGAAAAGGTGCTCGAAACTGAATGGTTTCGGGTATTTTTTTTGCTTGTTTTTCGATTTGTTTGTGGTAGAGAACAGTACTTTTTATTATTGCTTTTTTGTTTAGAAAAGAGTAAAATATGATGTAATATACTTTTGAAAGGTTTTATGGTTATGAAGCGTGGTGGAAAATGTATAATTGCAGTTTTGTTTTTTTTAGTTGCCATAGCAGCAGCGTCTTATGCATTTTCTGCAATGGAAGGAAAAAATCAACAAAGGAACTATGATATCATCGGTGCAGTATCCGGAGAAACGGTATCTTTGGAGGCTGAGGTTGTGAATACCCCAACACCTGAACCAACGCTGACAAATACACCAACCCCAACTCCTACAAACACTCCGACGCCAACAAATACGCCAATACCAACGGAAACACCAACACCAACGCCGAGTCCAACTCCGACACCGGTGGTAATTGATATTGTTATTTCCGCGACGGGCGATGTTACCTTGGGAACTAATCAAAAGCAGAGTTATAGCCGTTCTTTCCACGAGTATTATGATAATTACGGGGAAAATTATTTCCTTCAGAATGTAAGAGAAATTTTTGAAACGGATGATTTTACTATTGTTAATTTGGAAGGCACCTTAACCACTTCCGACAACATCAGAACTCCAAAAGAATGGAATCACAAGGGACGTCCGGAATATACACGTATTCTTACCAATGCTTCAGTAGAAGCGGTTACTCTCGGTAATAACCACATTATGGACTACCAGTGGGACGGTGTGAAGGATACCATAAAATATGTATCTGAAAGCGGCATGGAATATGCTCTCAGCGGTCCGTGGGGCAACCATTACGGTTTGTATGAAACAGAAAAAGGAATAAAAATAGGTTTTGTTTCCGTAAATGAATATTATGACGGGGACAGTGTATATAAGTTTCTGGAAGAAGGTCTGAACGAGCTTAGAAATAATGGTGCAGCTATTGTAATAGCTGCTACCCATTGGGGCGACGATAAAACCCATGTCATCAACAAAGACCAGTATAAAATGGGACATTGGTGCATTGACCAGGGCTATGATTTAGTATTGGGATGTCATCCGCATGTACTGCAGGGAATCGAATGCTATAATGGAAAATATATTGTTTACAGTATGGGAAATTTCTGTTACGGTGGCAATAAAAATCCGGCAGAAAAATCATCCATGATTTATCAGCAGACCTTTACTTTTGTAGACGGAGTGCTGCAGGAAGATACAAAAATCAGGGTTATTCCTTGCAGACTGTCATCAACTACAAAGAGAAATGACTATTGTCCGGTTGTTCTTACCGGTGACGATGCCGTGGCCTGGGCAGAAGAAATGAATGGATACTGCGAGGAATTTAGTCTTCAATTTGATACGGAAGGTTATCTTATTCAATAAAGGAGGAATACATTATGTTATGGAGAGAAAGAAAACGAACCTGGTGTGGTTTACCATGGACATTTACTGTGTACAGCTTTGATGAAGAGCGTATTTTTGTGGACACCGGTTTCTTCAATAAGCGTCAGGACGAAATCCGTATGTACCGCGTGCTTGATATCACAGTAACCAGAAAATTCGGACAGCGGATTTTTGGCATGGGCAGTATTCAGTTAAAAACCTCCGATAAAACTATGGGTGATTTTGAAATCAAGAACATAAAAAAGGTTATGGATGTAAAGATGCAGTTGTCTGATTTAATCGAAGCAAACCGCGAAAAGAAGCGCATTACCGGACGTGAATTTATGACCAGCGGCGGTGATTTTGAACTTCCGGACGAAGGATTAGACGAAGAATAAACGAAAGAGAGTTTTATTATGAAAATGTACTTTTACTACGGAGCCATGGGTTCCAGTAAAACAGCCAATGCTCTAATGACCAGATTCAGCTGGGAGGATAAAGGAAAGAAGGTTGCATTACTAAAACCGAGCATTGATAACCGGGATGGGGTGGATATTGTAAAATCCCGAGCAGGTCTTATGGCAAAAGCAATTCTTATTTATCCTGACAGTAAAATCCGGGAGGTTCTTCCGAACCCTGTAGAAGAGTACGACAATTTAATTGTGGATGAAGCACAGTTTTTAACCAAAGAACAGGTGGACGAGCTCCGTGATATTGTTGATAACGGAACCTTTGTCATGTGCTATGGCTTAAAGGCTGACTTTATGGGTAATTTGTTTGAGGGCTCCAAACGCATTTTAGAGCTGGCAGATTCCCTTCGTGAAATTGTGACCATGTGTCCATGCGGGAAAAAGGCTATTATGAACGCCCGCTATTCCGGAAATAAAATTCTTTATGAAGGAGAACAGGTGGTGGTAGGCGGTAATGAGTCTTACATGGCTCTTTGCCATCGATGCTACAAAAAGGGCATTATTCCTTCGGAAGCATTGGAAGATTATACGGTGGAAAAAGATTGAGAATTTTGGAGGTTAACAGATAAATGAAGAAATTGATGCAAAAATGGTGGATGCTTTTATTTGCTGCAGTATTCAGTTTTACTTTAATTGGCTGCGGTGATATTACCACCGGTAACGAAGAACTTGACCAGGCCATTGTAGATATGGTGGTGGATGGGGTGAATTCCTATCTTGGCGGAGCAGAAGATGACTCCGGCAATGTGGTTGATTCTGACGAGGCACCGGCGGCTACAGAAACGCCGGCACCGACACCTACGGAAAAGCCGGAGCCTACGGCTACCCAAAAACCAACAGTAACCCCAAAGCCAACAGCTACAACCAAGCCAACAGCAACGCCAAAGCCAACGGCTACACCAAAGCCAACGGCCACACCAAAGCCAACAAATACACCGAAGCCAACGGCTACTCCTACACCTGCCATTGACGAAGATGGATGGTATTACAGCAAGGATGATGTTGCGCTTTATATTCATACGTATGGAAAACTTCCTGAAAACTTTATTACAAAGTCTGAGGCACAGGACCTTGGCTGGAGCGGTGGCAGCGTAGAACGATATAAAGACGGAGCTGCCATTGGCGGTGATAAGTTCGGTAATTATGAAGGTCTGCTGCCAAAGAAGAGCGGAAGAAAGTATTACGAATGTGATATTGATACCAAAGGAAAGAGCAGCCGCGGAGCAAAACGTATTATCTTTTCCAATGATGGTCTGATTTATTATACCAGTGACCATTATGAAAGTTTTACTTTGCTTTATGGTGATGAATAAATAACTTAAAGTTTGCCTGATGGCAAAGACAGGAGAATTTATGCAAGTAATTATTGATGGAAGAAAGATGAAGGATAAGCAGACATTACATGCTTATTTAAAGGAGCAGTGCAGGTTTCCGGAATATTATGGAAATAACCTGGATGCACTGTATGATGTACTGACCGACAGAGAAGAAATTTTAGAAATTCGACTGGAGTATGCCCAGGAATTAAAGGAAATTCTTTGCGGATACGGAGAAGCTTTTATTGAGACGTTGGAAGATGCAGCGGCAAGCAGTAAAAAATTCACTTTAGAAATAATATAATTGACAAACTACCAAGAAAATCCTATACTAAGATATTAGTGAAATTAGATATTTTATACAATTTGGGAGGATAAATTCTTATGAAACCATATGGTGTAAACGATTTAAGAAGAATGTACCTTGAATTTTTCGAAAGCAAGGAGCATTTAAAGTTAAAGAGTTTCTCTTTAATTCCGCACAACGATAAGAGCTTACTGCTCATCAACTCCGGTATGGCTCCAATGAAGCCTTACTTCACCGGCCAGGAAATTCCGCCAAGAAAGCGAGTAACTACCTGCCAGAAGTGTATCCGTACCGGTGATATCGAAAACGTAGGTAAGACAGCAAGACATCTTACTTTCTTTGAAATGCTCGGTAACTTCTCCTTTGGTGATTACTTTAAGAAGGAAGCCATTCACTGGTCCTGGGAGTTTTTAACCAAGGTGGTTGGTTTGGAAGAAGACCGTTTATATCCATCTATCTTCAGTGAGGATGATGAAGCATTCGAAATCTGGACAAAGCAGGAGGGTGTTGCTCCGGAAAAGATTACCCGTTTCTATCGTGATGAAAACGGCGACTGTGACAACTTCTGCCAGCACGGTGCAGGTCCTTGCGGTCCTTGTTCCGAGATTTACTATGACCGTGGCTTAAAGTATGGCTGTGGCAGCCCTGACTGTAAGGTTGGCTGTGAATGTGACCGTTTCATCGAAGTTTGGAATAACGTATTCACCCAGTTTGAAAGCGACGGCAATCACAACTATACAGAATTAACACAGAAGAACATCGATACCGGTATGGGTCTTGAGCGTCTTGCAGTAGTAGTTCAGGATGTTACTTCCGTATTTGATATTGATACCATGAAGGCGATCCGTGACAAGGTTTGTGAAATGGCAGGCGTTACTTATCAGACTGATGATAAGAAGGATGTTTCCATCCGTCTTATTACCGACCACATCCGTTCCGTAACCTTCATGACTTCCGATGGTATTATTCCATCCAACGAAGGACGTGGTTATGTCTTAAGAAGACTTCTTCGTCGTGCAGCAAGACACGGAAGATTACTTGGCATCAACGGTTTATTCCTTGCTAAGCTTTGCGAAACCGTTATTAATGAGTCCAAGGACGGTTATCCGGAATTAGAGGAAAAGAGAGAGTATATCTTAAAGGTATTAACTCTCGAAGAGGAAAAGTTCAACAAGACTATCGACCAGGGTCTTTCCATTTTAGCTGATATGGAAGAAGCTTGTCAGAAGGCCGGTTCCATCGTACTTTCCGGTGACGATGCATTCAAGCTTTACGACACTTACGGTTTCCCTATCGATTTAACCGAAGAAATCCTGGCTGAAAAGGGCTTTACCATCGATATGGACGGCTTTAAGAAGGCAATGCAGGTGCAGAAGGACACTGCACGTAATGCCCGCGGTACCACAAACTACATGGGTGCAGATGCTACCGTATATGATGAAATTGATGCAGCTATCACAACCGAATTCGTAGGTTATGAAAATAATACTTATACATCTGAAATCACAGTTCTTACTACAGAAACTGATATTGTAAAGGATGTAACCGAAGGCCAGAATGCAACCATTATTGTTAACCAGACTCCATTCTACGCTACTATGGGTGGTCAGCAGGCAGATAAGGGTGTTATCACAAAGGATGAGTCCGTATTTGTTGTTACCGACACCATTAAGCTTAAGGGCGGCAAGGTAGGACATGTTGGTTACGTACAGAACGGTATGTTCTCCGTTGGTGATAAGGTTGAGCTTACTATCGATGAAAAGAACCGTGTAGCTACCGGCAAGAACCACAGTGCAACCCACTTACTTCAGGAAGCACTGCGTGTTGTTCTCGGCAACCACGTAGAGCAGGCAGGTTCTTTAGTAAACGCAGACAGACTCCGTTTCGACTTTACCCATTTCTCCGCTTTAACAAAGGAAGAACTGGCAAAGGTAGAAGCAATTGTTAATGAAGAAATTGCAAAGAACCTGGTAATTGAAACTAAAGAAATGAGCATTGAGGATGCCCGTAAGACCGGTGCAAAGGCTCTGTTTGGCGAAAAGTACGGCGATACCGTACGCGTTGTAAGCATGGGCGAATTCTCCAAGGAACTTTGCGGTGGTACCCATGTAAACAATACCGGCGTAATCTCCGTATTCAAGATTTTATCCGAATCCGGTATTGCAGCAGGTGTAAGACGTATCGAAGCAATTACCGCAGAAGGTGTGTTTGAATATTACAAAAAGCAGGAAGAAGAGTTACTGGCTGCTGCAAAGGCTGCTAAATGTGACGTAGCTTCCCTTGTGAAGAAGATTGAAGCAATGCAGGAAGAATTAAAGGCTGCTCATTCCGAAAACGAAAAGTTAAAGGCAAAGCTTGCTAACAATTCCCTTGGTGATATTATGAGCCAGGTTAAGGAAATGAATGGCATTAAGGTGCTTTGCGCTAAGCTTCCGGATGCGGATATGAACGCACTCAGAAACCTTGGCGACCAGATGAAGGATAAGCTTGGCGACAGCGTAATTCTGCTTGTTTCCGCATTAGACGGCAAGGTAAACTTAGTTGCTATGGCAACAGATGCTGCAATGGCTAAGGGTGCCCACGCAGGTAACCTCATCAAGGAAGTAGCTTCCCTTGTTGGCGGTGGCGGCGGTGGTCGTCCGAATATGGCACAGGCCGGCGGTAAGAATCCAGCAGGAATTGATTCTGCAATTGAAAAGGCATATACTGTACTGGAAGGTCAGTTAGCATAATTAAAATTAACTGTTGTTTTTACATTTGAAAAAATGTTTTAATTTATAAAAAAACAGTTGACGAATGTAGAATTTATGGTATAATCTTCATAGTGCTTTAAAAAAATACCCAAACAGTTGTATAGGCACAATACACAACTGGAGGGAGGTTAGGTGAGAAAATGTCAAATGTAATCGTTAAAGAAGGCGAATCTTTAGACAGCGCTCTCCGCAGATTCAAGAGAAACTGTGCGAAGGCAGGCATCCAGCAGGAGATTCGTAAGCGTGAGCATTACGAAAAGCCAAGCGTAAAGCGTAAGAAGAAGTCTGAGGCTGCTCGTAAGCGTAAATACTAATATCTTGTGCATGAAACCCTTAGTCGTTAGACTAAGGGTTTTGATCATGTTCTCTTGCATAAAGTCGGATCGTAGC
>JAZNXI010000059.1:0-3654 GCA_045593825.1 Lachnospiraceae bacterium | reverse complement strand
CCGAAGATTTTCTTCGAAGCTTCGGCCTGGCATCCTTAGAAGAACTTCCGGTAGTAAAACCGGAAAAGGTAGAAGATTTTAAGATTGAGGCAGAAGAGGAAATTCAGTTAAAGCTTGATATTTAGCGTTACATCCGGAGGACGCATATGATACAATTGACAAAAAACATGATTCGTAACCTTGCTTCTAACGAAAAAACCTTTATGAGGGGCATGCAGTACTTCCAAAACGGACGTATCCAAAATGCCTCTTATTCCAAGGCAAGCAAGCGTTACAAGGTCATTGTTAAGGGCAATTACAATTATACAGTCATGATAGAGGAACAGGAAGACGGTTCCTTTTTGACGAGCTGTAACTGCCCAAGTTCTGTCAAAGAAAAGGGCGCTTGCAAACATGTGGTTGCGGCGCTTTTAATGTTACTTAAGCATCAGGAACGTTCGGAAGGCAATCTTCCTAAAAATCCCGAAGAAAAGCGGGCCTATCAGGTTTTGGAATATTTCGATAATCAGGAAACCATGGCAATGACCGGAGAAGTTTTCCGTATTGAGCCGGTCATTACGGTCCCAGCCATGCTTAGAAATAATACCGGAAAGGCGTATATTTCCTTAAAAGCAGGAAGCACAAAGATGTATAAGGTGCAGAATATTAAAAAGTTTCTGGAAGACTATATTAAGCGGGAAAATATCCTTCTGGGCAAGGAATTCCGTTATATTGCCGGCGAAAGTGCTTTTGACCGGACTTCCAAAGCAATTATCGACTTTTTGCTTGAAATATATGATGTAACAGAGTTGGCAGAGGGCCGCGATGCCGGACTGATTTTCCAAAAATCCCAGATGGTCCTTTCTAAATTTTTATTTATTAAATTTTTACGTCAGTTTGCCGGAACACCGTTTAATTTGGAGCTTTACGGTAACTTATACGAAGAAGTACGCTGCATTCCTAAAAATCCTAATATGGAAATCGAACTTCAGGCTGACGAAGATTATATTACCTTGGACTATAAAGACAGAGAACCTGTAATTCCTGTGTCTGAAAACGGAGAAATTTTATATCGTGACCGCTTTTTATTCCTGCCGGACAAGCCGTTTCTACGGAATTTTTTGCCGTTTTTTAACAGCCTGGGAGGAGATAAAAAACCTTTGGTTTTTCAGGGGGTATATAAACAGCGTTTCTTAGAGAATGTTCTTCCGAAGCTTCATGGCACCATGGATATTCTTGTGCCTGAGGAATTAAAGGAGCGTTATATTTCTCCGGAATTAAGCATCGAACTGTATTTTGACAAATATCAGAATTATGTTAAGGTAGAACTTTTCTTCAAATATGAGGAATACCGTTTTAATTCCTTTGAAAATTTAAACAGCGGAGAATATATTGTCCTCCGTCAGCGTGAAAAAGAGATGGCTGTCATCAATCAGCTGGAAGAACTGGGCTTTGAGCCATATAGTGGTTTTTATCTGTTAAAGGCGGATAATGAGATTTACCATTTTATACGGGAAGGCCTGTCTAAACTGATGGAATTTGGTGATGTGTTTTATTCTGATGCCTTCAAGAAGATGAAAGCAAAGCAGAGTAATTCCTTCTCTGTGGGCTTACGTGTTTCCGAGGATATTGATTTATTGGAGCTGGAATTAAATTATGGCGATATTTCCAAGGAAGAGCTGCAGCATTTGTTCCGTTCCTATCGATTAAAGAAAAAATTCTTCCGCTTAACCGATGGAAGCTTTATTGACCTAGAGTCCGAAGAAATCGGTAAAATGGTGGATTTGCTGGATAATTTAAATGTTTCCGCTAAAGAAATGGAAGCAGAGACAACCTTCCGTCTTGCAAAGGGTCTTGCGCTTTATGTAGATGATTTATTTGATGAGACAACTGTAGAAGTCCAAAAAAATGAAGAATTTCATCAGCTTATTGATACCATATCCAACATGGAACAGCAAACCTATGAGCTTCCGGAAGGAATTCATGCAACACTGCGTCAATATCAGGAGATTGGATATAAATGGCTTATGACATTGGCGGACCATCAGCTTGGCGGTATTCTTGCCGATGACATGGGTCTTGGTAAGACCCTGCAGGCCATTGTTTACATGAAAGCCATGAAAGCAAGAGATGAGAGCAATCAATTTTTGATTGTTTGTCCGACCTCTTTGGTTTATAACTGGATGGACGAGTTGGAAAACTTCACTCCGGATATGCGGTGTATGGTAATTACCGGCACTCCGGAGGAACGTCTCGCCCTGATTAAAACTACAAAACCTGTAGATGTTTTCATTACATCATATCCGCTTTTGCGAAGAGATATCAGTAATTATGAAGAGCGTTTGTTCCATACGGTATTTTTGGATGAAGCCCAGTTTATAAAAAATGCAGCGTCGTTAAATGCCAAATCGGTAAAAGCATTAAATGCTGCCCATCGTTTTGCATTAACCGGTACACCAATCGAAAATTCCCTTTCGGAACTGTGGTCCATTTTTGATTTTGTAATGCCGTATTATCTGCTGACTCATTCCCGTTTTGTAAAGCAGTATGAAAAGCAGATTATAAAGAATGATGAAGAAGCACTGATGAGTCTGAACAAGCGAATCCGGCCGTTTATTTTACGCCGTATGAAAAAAGATGTATTACAGGAGCTTCCTGAAAAAGTAGAAACAAAGTTCTTAACCGATTTAACCATGGACCAGAAGAAGATTTATCTTTCCTTCCTGGAAAGCTTCCGTGGAGAGCTTGGAGAAGACTTTGGATTTGCAAATATGGGACATGCCCGTTTCCAGATTCTTGCGGCATTAACCAGGCTCCGCCAGATTTGTTGTCATCCGGGCACCTTCCTTGATAATTATGAGGGAGAAAGCGGTAAATTAGAGTTATTTATGCAAATTCTGCCGGATTTAATTTCAAACGGACACCGTATTTTAGTATTTTCCCAGTTTACTTCCATGCTGGAAATTATTCAAAAGGCTTTGGATGAATTACATTATGAATATTTTTACATGGAAGGCAGCACCAAAGTTGCAGAACGTAATGATTACGTAAAACGTTTTAATGCAGGAGAAGGACAATTATTCCTGATTTCCTTAAAGGCAGGAGGTACAGGACTTAATTTGACCGGTGCAGATACGGTAATTCATTTTGACCCTTGGTGGAATCCTGCGGTGGAAGACCAGGCAACCGACCGTGCCCACAGAATCGGTCAAAAGAATTCTGTTCAGGTTATTAAGCTTATTACAAAAGGTACCATTGAAGAAAAAATATATAAGCTGCAAAAGAAAAAGAAGGAACTTTCCGATTCTGTCATCGAATCCAAGGAAGTATTTATCAATTCTTTAAGCAAAGAAGAGTTGGAAGAACTGTTTTCTTTTGAAATTTAGGTAAAGAAAAGAGAATGTACCATAGCAGATACATTCTCTTTTTTTGTTTACAGTTCAAGACTGTTATAATATTCTTCCAGTAAGGAATCCAAATAGTTTTCATCTGCTTCAGGAAAGCGTTCCGTGGTTTTTTCTTTCATAAATTCCATTACCTGAAAATAAAGAAGTTCACCGGAAAGATCTTCGTCTTTAAATTCCGCAAGCAGCTTTTCTTTGGTAAAAGATTCTTTAAAGAAATCGTTGATGGTATCTGTAGTTTTTTCTTCTGTAGAAGCCTCTTCCTTCAGGG
>JAZNXI010000058.1:0-3464 GCA_045593825.1 Lachnospiraceae bacterium | reverse complement strand
ACCGGAGGATATTTTGCATGGTTTTTCGGAAAAGTTTGGGAAATTTGTCTCGAAAGTAGGAATGGGCAAAAAAAATTTCGAAAAAAATCCGAAGCTTTTACTTGCAAGTCGGGAAAAAATAGTGTATGCTTGTCTGAGTTTACGTCCAAAGCATATCGAAGAACTTCAGGAAGAAACTGACATTTCACTTCCGGAACTTTCCAGTCTTCTTTTCGATATGGAGATGAAACACTATATAAAACAGCCATTGAAAAATTATTTTATTATACAGAGTTGAGTTAGTTTAAAGGAGTGAGGCTTATGGCTAAGTATCTGGTAATCGTAGAGTCTTCTGCGAAAGCGCCGACAATTAAAAAGTATTTGGGAAGCAATTATGAAGTGGTGGCATCCAACGGTCACGTAAGAGACCTTCCAAAGAGTCAGATGGGTATTGACGTGGAAAATGACTATGAACCGAAGTATATTACCATCCGCGGAAAGGGAGATGTTCTGTCTAAACTTCGTAAAGAAGTAAAAAAGGCAGACAAAGTTTATCTTGCTACTGACCCGGACCGTGAAGGAGAGGCAATTGCATGGCATTTGTTCCATACCTTAAAACTGAATCCAAAAACCACAAGCCGAATTACCTTTAATGAGATTACAAAAAATGCTGTTAAAAAGTCCATTAAGGAAGCAAGAGAAATTGATTTAAACCTGGTAGATGCCCAGCAGACAAGACGTATCTTAGACCGCGTGGTTGGTTACCGTATCAGCCCTGTATTATGGGAAAAGGTTAAGAGAGGTCTTAGTGCAGGCCGTGTACAGTCGGTAGCACTTCGTTTGATTTGCGACAGGGAAGAGGAAATCAACGCTTTTGTTCCAAAGGAATACTGGAGTCTTACCGCATCCATTCTTGCCGATAAGGAAAAGAAGCCGTTCGAAGCCAAGTTCTATGGAATCGGCGACAAGAAGATGGCTGTGGAAAGCGAAGAAGAAGTAAAGAAAATCCAGAAGGAAATCGAAGGAAAGCCTTTTGTTGTAACCGATATAAAAACAGGAGAACGCCACAGAAAGGCACCGCTTCCGTTTACTACAAGTACCCTGCAGCAGGAAGCCTCCAAGCTTCTTAATTTCTCCACCCAGAAGACTATGCGCCTTGCGCAGCAGTTGTATGAAGGTGTGGAAGTAAAGGGACATGGAACGATTGCTTTAATTTCTTATTTGAGAACCGACTCTACACGTGTATCCGAGGAGGCAGACGCATCCGTACGTGCGTATATTATAGAGAATTACGGAAAAGAGATGGAAGCGGAGCAAATTAAAGAGGTTTCCAAGGGTAAGAAAATTCAGGACGCCCATGAAGCAATCCGTCCAACCGATGTTACCATTACTCCTGCCCAGGTAAAGGACTCCCTGGCAAGAGATTTATACCGTTTGTATCAGTTAATTTGGAAGCGTTTTGTAGCAAGCCGCATGCAGCCTGCCAAGTATGAAACGGTTTCCGTGAAACTGGATGCAGATAAGTACCGTTTTACCGCAGCGGCATCTAAGCTGGTGTTTGACGGTTTTATGAGCATGTATACAGTAGAAGACGAGGAAGAAGTAGAAAAGAGCCAGGCGGTTGTGGCAAAGCTTACCAAGGACTCTGTATTAAAACTTTCCGGTCTTTCCGGGGAACAGCATTTTACCCAGCCTGCTCCGCATTATAACGAAGCATCCCTGGTTCGTACCATGGAAGAGCTGGGCATTGGCCGTCCGAGTACCTATGCGCCTACCATTACAACAATTCTTGCCCGTCATTACGTGGTAAAGGAAAACAAAAACCTTTATGTGACAGAGCTCGGTGAAGCGGTTAATAATATTATGAAGCAGGCATTCCCTACCATTGTGGATACCAGCTTTACCGCTAATATGGAAACCCTTCTTGACAGCATCGAAGAAGGTGAAATTCAGTGGAAGACCATCATACGTAATTTCTATCCGGATTTGGAACAGGCTGTACAGGAAGCTGCCAAAAAACTGGAAAATGTTAAAATTGAGGATGAAGTCAGCGATGTGGAATGTGAAGAGTGCGGCCGTACCATGGTAATTAAGTATGGTCCTCACGGTAAGTTCTTAGCATGCCCGGGCTTCCCTGAATGCCGGAATACAAAAATGTATCTGGAGAAGATTGGTGTACCTTGTCCGGAGTGCGGAAAAGAAGTGGTTATCCGCAAAACAAAGAAGGGACGTAAGTATTATGGCTGCGAGAATAATCCGGAATGCAGCTATATGTCTTGGCAGAAACCAACAAAGTAATTGTTTTGTCTAAAAATAATAAAAAAATCGAATAATTTTACTTGCTAATATAAGTAGTTCGTGGTATAGTTGGTATTAGAGGGAATTGTCAATCAATTCTGGAAGGAGGCTACCATGAGCGTACAATTATTAGATAAGACACGGAAGATAAATAAGTTATTACACAATAACAATTCACATAAGGTTGTGTTTAATGACATTTGTCTTGTGTTAAGTGAAATTCTGGAATCCAATATTTTAGTTATCAGTAAAAAAGGTAAGGTGCTGGGCATTAAAAACAGAAATGACATTGCACCAATTAAAGAGCTGATTCAGGATTCTGTGGGTGGATATATCGATGGTGTATTAAATGAACGTCTCTTAAATATTCTTTCCACTAAAGAAAACGTTAATTTGGCTACTTTGGGCTTTGAATTTGACGGTGTGGACAGCTACGAGGCAATTATCAATCCAATTGATATTGCAGGAGAACGACTTGGTACCTTGTTTATTTACAAAGCAGGAAAGCCTTATTCCATTGATGATATTATATTAAGTGAGTACGGAACCACCGTGGTCGGTCTTGAAATGATGCGTTCCGTAAACGAAGAGAATGCAGAGGAAAACCGTAAGGTACAAATTGTACGTTCTGCCATTGGTACATTATCCTTCTCCGAATTGGAAGCTATTACACATATTTTTGAAGAACTGGAAGGAAATGAAGGAATTCTGGTTGCAAGTAAAATTGCAGACAGAGTGGGAATTACCCGTTCCGTTATTGTAAATGCCTTAAGAAAATTCGAGAGTGCGGGAGTAATCGAATCCCGTTCCTCCGGTATGAAGGGTACTTACATTAAGGTTCTCAACGATGTTGTTTTTGACGAACTGAAAAAATTATAAGTTAATATTGACAAGGATGATAATAGAAAAAAGGATGTTCATAGGGCATCCTTTTTCTTTTTTGCGAGAATATGCAACCACAAGGTCTAGTGTTTTTGCCCTAAATTTAAGCAAAAACACAAATAAATCTTGTGTTTTCGACAAAATATAGTATAATAGACAGGATAGGACAAAAGGAGTGTGAATGATGGAGCTTTTGCTGAAAAACGGACGGGTTGTTGACCCTGTGAACGCTATTGACGGGGTTTTTGACGTTGCAATATCAGACGGAAAAATAGAGCGCGTCGAAAAAAATATCACGGCTCCGG
>JAZNXI010000057.1:0-2372 GCA_045593825.1 Lachnospiraceae bacterium | reverse complement strand
AACATGCTTTCGCCGGAGGAAATCATATCGTCGATAATGATAACATCTTTGCCTTCTACGTCGCTGCCTAAGAATTCGTGGGCAACGATTGGATTACGGCCGTTCACGATGGTGGTGTAGTCACGTCTCTTGTAGAACATACCTACGTCGGCACCCATAATGTTACCGAAGTATACGGCACGGCCCATAGCGCCTTCGTCCGGGCTGATAACCATCATGTGCTGGTTGTCCATGATGAGGTCAGGCACATTGCGGAGTAAAGCCTTGATGAACTGGTAGGTCGGCAGTACGTTTTCGAATGTTTTAAGCGGAATAGCGTTCTGTACGCGAGGGTCGTGGGCATCGAAGGTAATGATGCTGTCTACGCCCATATTTACTAACTCCTGAAGGGCAAAAGCACAGTCTAAGGACTCTCTTGCACTTCTCTTGTGCTGTCTGCTCTCATATAAGAATGGCATGATAACAGTGATGCGGCGGGCTTTGCCGTTTACTGCGCCGATAACTCTCTTTAAATCTGCGAAGTGGTCATCCGGAGACATATGGTTTTCATGGCCGCAAACGGTGTAGGTTAAGCTGTAGTTGGTAACGTCTACCAGAATGTATAAGTCGTCACCGCGGACGGACTGACGGATTACGCCCTTGGCTTCGCCGGTACCGAAACGTGGACAGGTGGAATTTACCAGGTAAGAGTCCTTTTTGTATTCGTTGAAGTGAATGGTTTCTGTATGCTCGTGGTTACGGGCTTCTCTCCAGTCAACAATGTAGTCGTCTACCTTTTTGGCGATTCCTTTAGAACTTTCCAGGGCAATGATTCCGAGCTTTCCTACCGGAATGGTTCCTAAGTAGTCTTCCTGCTGTGGCATGGTGTTATCCTCCATTATACTTTTCTTAATTGTAGTTTGTGTATAAAAACGGTGTTCTAACCGTGTTTTATCATATCTTTGAAACTCCGGTTTGTCAAGGCGGCAAAAGCAGATTCAGCACTTTTACCGAAATGACGAAACAAATCGAAAGAATTTAGGCATTTTCTACCTTTTTCTTGATGCGGATATCTTCTCCGAAAAAGCGCAGCGGCGTGTAGCTGCTGAAAATACGGGAGAAGTTGCGCTCGCCGTAGTGGTCTGCCAGCTCCTGCACACCGAAGTTGGTGGAAATAATGGTGGAGCGGCGGTTGATAAACCGCTCGTTGATGCACAGGCTGAGCCTTGACAGGGTAAAGGCGTTGGCAAGCTCGGTACCCAAATCGTCGATGATAAGCAGGTCGCAGTCTAAAATGTGTTCGCCGGAGGCTGCGAATTCTTCGTCATCATGATACATGGCTTTGCCTAAAATATCAAAAAGCTCATAGGCGGTTAAGTACAGTACGGTGTGGGCAGTGCCCAGCAGTTCCCCAGCAATACAGTGGGACAGGAAGGTTTTTCCGAGACCTGAATTGCCGTAAAACAAAAGGTTATTGAATTCGGTATCGAAGTTGCGTACAAAGGCCCGGCAGGTGTCGTAGATACGCTGCATGTTCTGATACGGGGTCAGCTTTGTTTTTGGGTCGATAACCGTGTTGTTGTAATAATCAAAGGAAAACGTGTCAAAGTTTTCTTCGTTAAGAACAGAGGCCAGACCGGACTGGGCGTAGAGTAAATCTACCACGGCCTGCTTGAAGCAGTGACAGCGTTCTTCGCCAATCATGCCGGTGTCCTGACAATCGGGACAGGTATACACCGGGGTAAGATAGTCCGCCGGATAACCGTTGGCCAGTAAAAGGGCTTCTTTCTTTTTGGATAATTCTTCATTTTGCTTACGAAGCGTCTCTGCATTGGCAGAATTGGTGCCCAGCAGGGATGCCCTGGCATACTCCATGGAGTTTTCTATAATCTGCTGCTGCAGGGCGGTGTAGGCCGGGAGGTTTTGCTCAATTTCTTTTTGACGCTCTGCGAGCAGGGCACGGGATGCGCAGCGGCGTTCGTCGTAAGTACGCATAATAGCATTGTATTGGTAGTTTTTTAAAGACATGAGAACCTCCGTCTTACATCTGCTTTAATAATTTTTCTTCTAAATTGGATAATTCCTGGCTGGAATACTGGCGCTGCGGATAGCTGTTGTAGCTGACAGCGGATTTTGTCATAGGCGCAGCCGGGCGGGAGCCTTCTGCCGCAGGGCGCGGATTCATCAGGGCATGGGTAGCGTCGATTGCCTTTACTTCGGCCATGGTAGATGCTCCGGCGTTGTGCCAGCTTTCTAAAATGCGGTCGGCGTATTTAAAATCCGGTTTACTGATGTTCATGATGGTGCGGTTGCAGGCTTCTTCAATAAGCTCCGGAGACATTTTCAGGAGCTCCATTTGCGGATGAAGTCCCGCTCCGGACCAATTGGCATGC
>JAZNXI010000056.1:0-2017 GCA_045593825.1 Lachnospiraceae bacterium | reverse complement strand
GTCAACAAAACCTTATATATTCCGTTATACGGGAAAGCTTATGTAAGCAAAAAGAATATCATTCTTCAGGATAAATGGGCAGAGGAGATTTGGGAACAGGAAAGTTTTGAACTTAAGGGTAAGTCAAAGTCCAAGTGGCTGGCTTATTATATGGCCATGCGTTCCGCTATTTATGATGAATGGGTAGCACAGAAGATAAAAAGGAATCCGGGTGCGGTGGTTATGCATATCGGTTGTGGTATGGACAGCAGAGTGGAGCGGGTGAATGCGAAAGAAATCAAGTGGTTTGATATTGATTTTCCGGAGGTAATTGAGGAAAGGAAAAAATATTACAAAGAAACCGGAAGGTATCACATGGTATCAGCAGATATGCGGGCCGGGGAATGGAAAAACTGTATAGAAGGAAATCAGGCGGCCATTATTATCATGGAAGGTGTCAGCATGTATTTTAAGCCGGAGGAGTTACGGGCGTTGTTACAGGATATTTCCGGACATTTTAGGTCGGTACATCTGTTAATGGACTGTTATACGGAACGTGCGGCAAAGGCATCTAAGTACAAAAATCCAATCAATGATGTGGGAGTAACGCTGGTGTACGGATATGACGCTCCGCAGGAATTGGCGGAACATACAGGGTTTATATTTGAAAAAGAGTATGATATGACACCACAGAACTATATTGATGAATTACAGGGAATGGAAAAAACAATTTTTCAGAGATTGTTTGCGGGAAAGATTGCAAAGGCAATGTATCGGATGTATGAGTTTAAAACAAAATAGAGAAAGCCACTACCAAAAGCATTTATGAAACACTTTTGATAGCGGCTCCCTCCGAAGCATTTAGTAAAAGAGTTGGACAATCAATTTATTCTAAAGTAACCTTACATTCACAACCTGCATCAAAAGATACTAATGTACCCTTTTCTGTCTGGGTAAGCTTAGCATTGCCGGATGCAGCACATGCAGTCTCACCAACCAGAAGTACAGAGAATGGCTTCTTTGCGTCAGCCTTAATGGTAACTTCCTTACCGTTTTTTGTAACGGAAGCAGTAAACTGAAGATTTGCCTTCATGTCGTAAATGCTTGTGGAAGCAGCAACGCCGTCAACCAGAGCGTATGCCTTTAATGTTACGCCGTCAGCAAAATCATAGTCAGGCTTATTAGCAGCATCGTTCATTGCAATGATGCTGCTTTCTTTTACAAAGAGTGGAATCTCAAGGTATGGGCAGTGTTCAGTGTACCAGGAGCCGCCTTCCTTTTTCTCGCCGGTGAAGTAGTTGGTCCAGGTGCCCTTTGGCAGATAGTACTCTGCGGTGCTTTCCTCATTAAAGATTGGAGCAACGAGGAGGGAGTCACCCAGCATGTACTGCTTATCAAGGTAAGCACAGTTCTTATCTTCGGTGAATTCCAGAACCATACTGCGCATCATCGGAACACCGGTTTTGGAGGTTTCGATGGCGTTGCGGTATAAGTACGGCATCAGGGCTGCTTTGAGGCTTGTGAAGGCGCGTACTACGTCAACAGCCTCATCATCATATGCCCACGGCACACGGTAAGAGGAGGAACCGTGTAAGCGGGAGTGGGTGGAAAGCAAGCCGAAGGCTGCCCATCTCTTGTAAACGTCTGCGGTAGAGGTGCTTTCGAAGCCGCCGATATCGTGGCTCCAGAAACCAAAACCGGAGGAGGTTAAGGAAAGACCGCCGCGAAGGGATTCTTCCATGGACTCGTAATCGGACCAGCAGTCGCCGCCCCAGTGAACCGGGAACTTCTGGCCGCCAACGGTAGCGGAACGTGCAAAAAGGATTGCTTCGCCCTTGCCACGCTTTCTCTCTAATAAATCAAGTCGGATCGTAGCCATGTCGTTCTGTGGGCCAAGGAGTTGGGGGGGCAACTTGTCTTCCTAAGACCGCTTGGCCTCCGACTTCGCCGCCCCAGTGAACCGGGAACTTCTGGCCGCCAACGGTAGCGGAACGTGCAAAAAGGATTGCTTCGCCCTTGCCACGCTTTCTCTCTAATA
>JAZNXI010000055.1:0-22109 GCA_045593825.1 Lachnospiraceae bacterium | reverse complement strand
GGTAGCGCTACTGTCATAGTACTGCTTCCACCATGTACCGATAATAATTTCGTCGTTTGTTGCACCTGTGTTATTGTTTGGCTTAACAGTTGTTCCTGTATCGCCACCTGTCTGCTGGCTGCCGCTTGTAGATGGTGCTTCTGTTGGAGTTGCACCGGTGTTGTCACCGCCACAAGCTGCCATGGAGAAAGTTAATGCAGCTGCAAGAACTACAGCCATTACTTTTCTAAATTTCATGTTGTTATGCCTCCTTGTTTTCCGGAGGAAAATGTCCGCCCGCTTATGCGGACAGAGGCATTATCCTCACTAATATTCTATAGGTTTCGGTTACGGTTCCTACAGGATGCGGGAACCGCAACCGGATTATTTTGTTGTGTCACAAAAATTACTTTACAAAAGTAATGCTCTTAATTGTGAAAGCTGTATCATTACCCATTGCCATGAAGTTAATCTGAGCAAGATCCTTATCTGCATACTCAGCTAAATCAATGTAAACAGGTTCTGTAATTGCCTGACCTTCTGCAGTGTAATTATCCTTGAAAGGAGCCTTCTGGCTGTACTGATTCAGCTCTGCATTTGGATCAACCAGCTTAATGTCTAACTGTGCGTTGGAAGTAACATCAACAATAAGAGTCTTGTATGCTGCTAAATCAACTGCTTCAGGAAGAATGTACTGGATTTCCTGATACTGGGATGCGATAGTAACATCTACTGCATCACCGTTAACGGTTGCATTGTAACCGTAACCACCTGCAGTAAGGTCTGCGAAGGTAATTACTAAGTTATCAGCTGCAGGTTCTTCTGCTGCTGCATCACCGTCTGTGTATACTTCCCAAGTAATGGTGTATTCAACGCCATCGCCCTTGGAGAGGTATAAGCAAACTACAGGATCTTCGCCTGTCTTATTGAAATCAATTGCCTTTACAACATAGGTAGAGAAATCACTGTACTGATCCCATGCTGCTGTATTTACATTGGTATAACCAACAATGAAAGCAGTATCAGCACAAGTAAACTTGATGCCCTTAACTGTTGCAGGATCTAAATCACCGATTAAATCAGCCTGAAGAAGATTCTGCTGTGTCCACCAAGCAGAGTCTGCAAATGTAAGAGAGCCTGTGTAAGCTACTGTACCTTCGATAGTATCATTTGTTGGGTCGATAACCGGTTCTGCAGGTTCTTCAGGAACGATAATGTCTGTGCTGCCGCCTGTGTATACTTCCCAGTTAATGGTGTATTCTACACCGTCACCCTTGGAGAGAGCTAATACTGCTAAAGTCTGACCCTCTTCCTTGTTGAAATCCATAGTCTTTACAACGTATGTATTTGCGGAATCGAACTGTGCCCAATCGCCGGATACAGTATCTGTATAACCTACTACGAAGTTTGTATCACTTGTAAACTTAATTGCTGTAATTGTTGCAGGATCAACTTCACCGATTACTTCAGCAACAAGAAGATCCTTCTGTGTCCACCATGCAGAGTCTGCCATGGTGAGTGTTCCTGTATGAGCTACATCGCCATCAGCTACCTGAATAGTTGGGTCCGGAGCTTCTGCCTTTTCTACAGGAGCTTCAGCTGCGCCTGCAGGAACAGGATACTTACCAACTCTGATTCCGTAAACTTCCCATGCGGAAGAACCTTCGAACTGCATCATTGCGCCCCAGGTAGTCTTATCTTCACCACAAACTGCTGCAATCTGCTCATATGTGATATATGCCTTACCATTTGCATAAGTTGCCTGGTTCTGTGCACATCTCATCCAACCTGCTGTTGCCCATGGCATTACAATCCAGATTTCACCATCTTCACTGGTGTAAGAAATTTCAATAATGGAGCCAGGAACTAATGCATCAATGAGTGCCTGAGGCATTTCAGCACCAGCCTGTGTCCAAGCGCCTTCCTTACATGCATAACCATCAATTTCTGTTAAGCCGCTGATAACAGGATATTCTACCTTCTTACCAACTCTTAAACCATAAACTTCCCATGCGGAAGAACCTTCACACTGAAGCATTGCGCCCCATGTAGTCTTATCTGTACCGCACATTTCTTCAATCTGCTCATATGTTACATAGCACTTGCTGCCATCGCAAACAGCTGTGCCCTGACCACATCTCATCCAGCCTGCTGCTGCCCATGGCATTACAATCCAAAGAGCACCGTCTTCACTGGTGTAGTCAATTTCAATTACAGAGCCCGGAACTAATGCATCCAGGAATTCCTGTGGCATTTCGAAGCCTGCCTGTGTCCAAGCACCT
This sequence comes from Lachnospiraceae bacterium, assembly GCA_045593825.1. GTDB lineage: Bacteria > Bacillota > Clostridia > Lachnospirales > Lachnospiraceae > SIG299. The sequence continues at coordinate 19,848 of JAZNXI010000055.1, read as the reverse complement.
TCCTTGGTTACGAAGCCTTCAAATTCAACAGCGTTAGCAACCGCCATTTTCTTGTTTGCTGTACCAACCTTTACGGAGTAAACCTCCCATGCAGTAGCAGCTTCACACTGCATTCTTGCACCCCAGGTAGTCTTATCTTCGCCAAGAACTTCTACCATCTGCTCATATGTAATCTGTGCTGTAGTCTTAGAATCATTGATGTATGCCTGGCCCTGAGCTACTCTCATCCAGCCTGCTGCGGAATCAGGCATTACGATCCACATGGAACCGTCTTCGCTGGTGTAAGAAATTTCAATTGCTGTACCAGGAACTAACGCATCCCAGATTTCCTGAGGAACATCAAAACCAGCCTGTGTCCAAGCGCCTTCCTTAGTATTGAATCCTGCAAATTCTACTGTATTGCTAAGAGCATACAGGTTAGTCAAATCAGGACCATCCATTGCCGGCCAATTGAATGCTACGGTTGTATCACCCTTTAAGGTGTTGCCTGCTGCATCATAGAAACGGATGTCATCAATGTAGAATTCGCTGCATACGCCTTCGTCTGTTGCAGCGTTGTCGGTTGTCATACCAACATAAACGATGTTGAATGCGTCTGCTACAAGCTCATTGCCTGCAGGAACAGCACCGGTAATAACCTTAGGATTCTTCTTAGCCATATAAACGGACCAGGAACCTAATACGTTCTTTTCCTGCTCTGCGCCCCACCAGGAACCGATTTCACCGGATACTGCGTGGAACTTTCCATCAGGACTGGAAGTACCGATTACCATTTCCACACCTGCTACCTTTGCAACATCTGCGCCCAGGAAACTGGATGCGTCGATTGCTACGAAAGGAGCCTTGCTGGTGCCTGTTGTGTTAACTACCTTTAATGCCTTGCTTCCATTGAAATCTACGATGGAAAGCTCAACATTTGCGGAACGTGCATGGGACATATATGCGTCTACAAATCCCATGTTGCCGTCTTCGAATGTAATACTTGCGTCTGCAATTGTTACATTCTGAGGAGCCGGAGCCTCTGTTGGCTGTGCCGGTGCCTCTGTTGGTGCTGTTGTCGGAGCTGTTGTTGGTGTTACATCATTGCCGGTCTGCTTTTCCCCACAAGCAACCAGGGACAATGTCATGACAGCTGCCATTACTACTGCGAAAATTCTTTGTTTTTTCACTTTTCTCGTCCTCCTTTTTTTTAATTAACTGTCCTCTCTTCCGGGACAGGTAATTTCTTTTTGGGGTGAAGGTGTTTAACCTACGATACCGCTTCGCTCTACACCTTCTATAAAATACCTCTGGAGCAGTAAATAAATCAGTACAATCGGTAAAAGTACCAGGATGATTCCGGCATGCAGGTATAATTCCTGTATGGTAAGGCTCAGAATCTTGTCTTCGTTCGCAATGACGGACTGAAGAACCGATATACGCTTACTGATTACGATTTCATCACTGACCAGAAATAGATTCGAGTAAAATGTGTCATTGAACTGCCATACCAGGGAGAATACGGTTACCGTAATTACTGCCGGGGAGGCGTTCTTTAACATGATGTTAAAATAAGTATACCACATTCCTGCGCCATCTACAAATGCTGCTTCTTCAATTTCTTTCGGAAGTCCTCTGAAGAACTGGTTAAAGATGTAGATATATAAACCGGCGCGTACACCGCATCCCAAGAGAGATAAAATGTACATCGGCCATGGGGTACCCATTAAGTTCATCTTTGCTCCCGTTATCAAGGTTGCAAGGCCCGCCGGGTCAAAGTTACGGAAGGTAACATACAGCGGAAGCATGATGGTGTGGACAGGAAGCACGATGGTTACTACCACACAACCAAATAACAACTTCTTGAACGGGAAGTCAAATCTGGCAAAACCATAACCTACCATGGAACAGATAAACACCTGAATGATAGTTAAGGATAACACATACAGGATATTCTTTGTAATGGTTGGCCAATAGTTCATACGAAGCATTACCAGTTTAAATTTCTCCAAAGTCGGATGCTCCGGGAACACAAATACCATTGGGTTCAGGGCATCGTTATCAGAGGAAATTGCATTAACAAACATACCGATAACCGGAGAGAGAATGACATAGCTTACGCCAACAATAATGGCAATCTGCAGGATTGTCAGGGCAAACTTTTTGATGTCGTTCATCAGAAGCATCTGCTGATACGGATCCTTCAGAGTTTTTTTCAAATCAAATTTTCTCATAATCATTCTTCCTCCTTTCTTAGTTATAGTAGAATGTCTTCTTTTGGATGAATCCTACCACCACAACCAGGATGATACAGGTTATCAGCGTACTGGTAATGGTCATTACCGAACCGACACCATAGTTGAACTGGTTAAAGGTTGTAGTATCTGCCAGCTTTAAGATTTCACTTTCTTCAAAGCTGTCTACAATGGTGTATACCACATTTGTAATGATGTGAGGCATTACCATTGGGAAGGTTATCTTCCAGAAGGTTTCATAACCGGTGGCACCTTCAATCTTTGCTACCTCATAGAGGGAGCTTGGAATGGACTGCAGTGCAGCAATGAAAATAACAATCTGCACACCGGACATGGAAATAATGTCGTTAATTCGTCCCACCGCCGAGGTGATGTAATTCATCAGCTTTGCCGGAAGACCTAAGTTCATAAACATACTGATTAAGTAATCAATGTCAAAGGCAACGGAGGAACTGGCTGCTGCCATATCTGCCGCCTGGCCGGATACACCGTTCTGCATCATCTTGGCGCTCATTTCCATGGCGTCTACGATGGCACCGGAACCTAAAATAACCGGCAGGAAGAAAATGGCACGTACTATGGCTCTTCCCGGGAACTTTTTGTTTAACAGCATCGCCATGAATAAGCTGAAGAACGTAATTAACGGAACGTCTACCAGCATGTTCATAACAGAAGATGTTAACGTCTGCTTAAAGTTACCATGTTCTAAAAAAGCGTACCGGTAATTTTCCAATCCGTTTGAAATGAGGGTATAGCCGCCGTTGATGGCGTCAATCTCCATTTTATTGAAGGAAAACTGCACGGTCTGGAACAGAGAGCGTACATAAATAACAATGAAGCCAATCAGCCAAGGAAGGATAAACAGATAACCTGCAATCATTCTCTTACGCATCAGGGATAATCTTCTTTTTTTCTGCTTTTTCATTTAGATTCCCTCCATTTCGTAAGACATTGCCGGAAGAGTCTTTCCATCCATGCTTTCTGTTTCGTCACTATAGTTAATATAAATCGTTACGCCGTTGGAGTAAGTAATCTTTCTTACATCACCGTCAATTTCGTGACCAACCATTTCCGCACCGCTTACGTACTTTAAGGCGTCATTGACACGGTTGTAAATCTCAACCGCTTCGCCCTTCCATACATCATAGGTAGTTGCATAGAACTGGTTCATACCGGTATTCTTCATACGGCTGGATTTCTCCTGAGTGAACATATAGTGCGGTGCAGAACCGGTTTCAATCATCTGAAGCACAGACAATGTCATGTCTTCGGAATCATCATAGTTCAATATCTCGGTGGAGTAATTTACACATCCGTGAAGCACCATCTGGTACAACGGAATTCTTGCATCGATAATTGCAAAGGAGTTATCGCCCATTGGTACATTGCTGATATCCTGCGCATAACCAAAGCTGTAGGAATTAGCCTTGTTCACCATCAGCTTCTTGCCGGTGGATTCCAGCAAATCAAGCTGTGCCAAAACAACATCCAATGCTTTTTCCCTTCCAATGACTTCGCTACGCTTTTTATCGGAAGTTAAGTAGCTTCCCAGGTCTCTTAAGGAAAGACCGGAGATGTCGTACTTATCAATCTTCTTTGCAAACTTTTCTACGTATCTTGGCAGGAACTTCGGAGACATTAAGTCGTACTGTGGTTCTGCATAGCCAAGACCGGAGGTGTTTCTTAAAGTGGTTGGATTAACCAGACCGAAGCTTGCCACATAGCCGGCACCGTAGTAACGGGAACCTTCTGCACTCCAGTTAAAACCGGTATCTGCATAAGTCACACGCTGGAATTCTACATCTGCATACATGGTGCCGCCAAGAGCTTCCAACTTATCGTTTAAGTCTTCTAACTCTGCTTTGGAGCCCATGTCTTTTACCAGGCGGATGTCATGAGGTGCGTCGTGATAATAGCCCTCGTTAAACCAGCCCTGCAGAGTCATTACCTGATTGTTGATACCTGCTGCCGCAAAATCATCTACCATTGCTGCTGCATCCTCGTAGGTTGTCATCGCAAAGGTGTCAAGGCGCTGAACACCGAGGAAATGGGCATTTTCCTTTACACCGCCGACAACGTCGTAGTAGAAAGGAATATCGCCGCCGTCTTCCTGTGCGGTTAACACACCCTTGGCAATCAGTTTTTCCCTGTAGTAGTTTGCCAGTCCGTCGTAACCTTTGTACTCATCAGTTAAGAAGGTGTAGCGGACGGTGGCGTTCATATCGTATAATTCTTTTTCCATAACGTAAACGTCCAAGGTGGACTGTCCGAAATTACGGAGGTTATCTACATTACGGAATACAAAAATCGGATAAGCATAATTGTAGTCGTTGTAACGGCCTGCAATATCCGCTGTCACCATGGCATTGGTTGCGCCGTCTTCGATTTCTACCAGCATACCTCTGTCTTCTCTGCAGATGCCGAAAATCGGAAGTCTTGCTGTATCCAGGTTTTCTGTGGTGGTATAGTTGGCAGCCATTGGGTCAATATCGTAAATATACTGATTGTATGCGTTGGCTGTCAGCTTTCCGTTGTTGAAGTTAATCAAAGAACCGGAACCGTTTGGTACTACAATATAGCCGTTCTCGCTCTTATGTCCCGCGCCCATGTAACGGAGCAGCTGGATACGGTAAACGTAGCCGCCGGTTTCTTTAATTCCGCTTGCCGGAATGGAAACCTTTAAGCTGTCGTCCTCTAAGCGGTATTCCAACGGAATTTCAAAGTAAATGGCAATGGCGCCTTCTTTTACTTCTTTCTGACCTACGGTGTAGATATAACGGATACCGTTTTCAATACTTTCCACCGCCAGCTGATTTCTCTGTACACACTGGGTGTAAGTGTCTAAGGAACCGGACTTAACGTCCTGGTTGTAATAGTACACCATCATCTGGGATTTTAAGTAATTTAAGTTTGTCTTATTGGCTTTTTCGTCCTCGTCAGCATTTAACGGATTGGAGTAGGTAATACTGCCGTTTCTCTTGTCATACACAGCCACATTACCGGTTGCCGTATCCGTATAAAGCTTTAAGGTATCGTTTTCTGCTACCAGGTCGAATCCGGGAACCTTTTTGTCGGCATCGGAAAGCGGCTGGTATGCGGTTCCCTGCTCATACTCGTAGGAGGATAAGAAATCCTCGTAGCGGTCATACCCTACAAAATAGGTAAAGTAATAAATCAGGTATGCTGCTGCTGCAATTACTGCTACACCGAGAATCAGGAGAACCAGCTTCTTTGTCAGGCTCATCGGGAGCTTTACTTTTTCTTTTTTTGCTTTTTTCATAGCGCTGCTCCTCCTATACCCTGAATATCAGCTCTGTATAAATGCTGTGGAAGAAGTTATACACCAAGCCCAGCAGGTTACTTAACAGTAACACCAGGAACACAATAATCAGAGCTGCAATAATTGTGATAAGTAAAGTTAACAGTGTTTTACCAAGAGTGTAGTTGTGTACCTGCATGATACCGATTAACATCATGATAACACCATAAGCGATGCCCACACCGATTAAAATTCCGTAAAAGGCCTGCTCGTCATCAGCAATTACCTGGCTGATGATGGTGGAAAGAATCATAACCACAGTCATTGGTACGGTGCCGTAACCGATGGCAACGGCAATATCCTTTAAACGGCCTTCCCCGTTCATCAAACAGGTTACGGACCAGTTGCTGACACAAAGTAACAGGTAGAATGCCAATACGCCCATCAGTTCGAACAACATATCTACGCCTCTTGGGTCTAAATCATTTACTACAAAGCTTGCAAGCAAACGGTTTGCCGTAAAGCTGAAGGAAAACAGAATTACCAACAGAATGGCGAGAGGAACACTGCCGTACTCGCGGTGGCGGATCCAGTAATAACCGTCCATCGGGTGGCTAATGGTGTAAAACATGTAAGACCATTTTTGTTTGGAAAAATATTTACCCATTACTCATCCTCTCCTTTCTTTCTCTTTTTCCAGGCTTTAAAACCAAACCAGAGTACCAAAAGTACCGCTGCGCCGGTTAAGAACCAGCTGGCATTGTCGGTAAGAATCTGATTACGGTAACGCTTGAAGGCGATGGAATAATAATCCCTTGCCATACCAAGTTCCAGATAGAACATTGCTTTTTCGTAATCGCCGGCAGTAAGATATGCCTTACCGATACCGGTATTTGCAAGCTCATTATTTTCATCTAATTCCAAAACTCTTTCCCATAAAGCAACTGCTTCTGCTTCATCACCGTCATAACGGAGAGCAACCGCTTCGTTAATGAGACGTCCGTACTCTGTTTCCACGAAACAGAGGATTTCGCCCTTGGTTGCATCCAAAACGGTAAGTCTTCCGCCGATGTCTTCTACTGCTACCGGAAGTGTAAAGGTACCCTGCTGGGTTCCTCTTCCGCCGAAGATATAAAGCAGATTGCCTTCGTGGTCGTAGGTAAAGATACGGCCGCGTCTTCTGTCGAGACAGGAATAAATACCGTTCTCTCTGTAAACAACATCGGTGAACTGGGAAGCACCGGAATAATCGCTGGTACCGTCAATCTGTAAGTCGCCGCCCACATTGGTATTGAAGCCCTTCTTGATAACGTCTTCGCCTCGCGGATTCAATCTTCTTACGCCCTGAACACCGGTGGCGTCAATGTTGGAAGCATATACGAAGCCCTCCGGATCGATGTCGATACCGGTGAATTCGGTTGGGATGTAAAGCTGCTGGTTGGCACGCTCTTCCTTGGTAGCGAGACGCTTCCAGAACTTATCCCAGGCGGAAATTTCTACGTTAATGGTTCCGAAGAAGTTGGTAAACTGACCATTGCTTTCAAATACCATGATACCTTCGAACATATTCTGTGCGATAACGTATACACGGTCTGCATAGTCTACGGTAACCTTTAACGGATTGAATGCAAAATTGTCATCCAAGCTTTCCGACTCCGGATTCTGAATAATCAGGAATGCATTTTCGTTTTGGTCCATTGCAACGACACGTTTGTTCTTAAAGTCCGCAACGTATACATTTCCTTTTTCGGATACGCACACACCGTACGGATTGTTAAATTTATCTTCGGTGCCGTTGTTGTTAAAGGTGGTAATCACTTTTACAACCTTTTTCATTGCGGAGTCCAGAACAACAATACGGTTGTTACCGGTATCTGCAATGTAAATGTTACCGTCCGGCGCCTGACACATATCCTGCGGTGTCTTAAATGCGCCCAATGGTTCCCCGTTAAAGGTAAAATCCAGGCCGGTAATGGTACGCTCCGGAATGTACGGAGCCGGAGTAAAATGAATATACTCACGGTAGTCATAATTATAAGAATCATATGGCAGTTCATCTGCCACAGCGGTAATACCCTCTGTTGTCAAAAGAACAATAAGTGTCAGACAAAGAGAGATAACTGCTTTAAATTTCGTAAGTTTTCTCATATGCTTGCCCTCCTATTATTCTTTCATACCGGATGATGTCATGGTTTCTAAGACGTTACTCTGACAAATCAGGAAGAAGGTGATTGGCACTGCCGCAATAATAAAGGTTACGGCCGCACCGGCACCGGCTCTTGCTGCACCGCCGGCGGAAATCTGATATAACGCATACTGTAATGGCTTTAACTGCTCATCACGAAGGAAGGTACCACCGGTATTGCCCCACATCTGCTGGAACTGGAAGATAGCCAGTGTTAACCATGCCGGCTTAACGTTTGGCATTACGATGCTCCAGAAAATACGGAACTCAGATGCACCGTCCAGTCTTGCAGATTCCATTAAGGAATCCGGAAGCTGTTCCATGAACTGCTTCATGAGGTAGAGACCCATACCGAAGGCACAAGCCGGAAGGATGAGTGCCCAGTAGCTGTTGTTAATTCCTAACCAGGAGATAATCATGTACTGTGGTGTCTGTGTAACGGTCCAGGAGAACATCATGGACAGCACTACCATCTGGAACAGGATTTTCTTACCCGGGAAGTTATGCTTTGCCAGTGGATATGCGGCAAGGGAGGCGATAATTACATGGCCTACCATACCACCACCGGTAATAATGATTGTATTTAACATGTATCTGGAGAACGGTACCCAGGTGTCATTCATGAGAATGAACAGGTCGGAGAAGTTTTCCAGCGTAGGGTTTCGAACAAAAATCTTTGGTGGGAACTGGAATAATTCGTCCAGTGGCTTTAACGCGTTGTTAATAACCATAACAAGCGGAATCGCCATTGCCACACCGCAGATGCCCATGAGTACGAATAACAGGGTGTTACCGGCCATGGAACGGTTTAACTTTTTCTCTTTTTTATAGGAGCGCTTGCGTCTTCTTTTGATTTTCTCAGCCATTATTCGCCAACCCTCCTTAACAGTTTCTGTACTAACTGGTTACTGCCCACCATAAGCAGGAACAAGATAGTTGCAATTGCGGAAGCATAACCCATTTCCAAACGAACGGTACCATAGTCAAGCAAGTGGGTAACTACGGTTGCACCGGCGTAGTTTACGGAAGGGTTACCTGCTAAGTTCAGGGATACATCGGCAATTGCGAAGGACGATGTAATCTGCATTACGGCACCGAACATTAACTGCGGCTTCATGGCCGGCAGGGTTACGTACCATAATTCCTGCCAACGGTTCTTAACACCGTCTAAGGCAGCAGCTTCGTACATGCTCTTATCTACGGTCTGGAGACCTGCGATGAAGGAAAGGAAGCCGGTACCGAGGGACAGCCACAGCTGAACCACAATCAGGAACGGAAGGACATATTTTTCTGTCTGCATCCACTGTACCGCTTCATCTAAGATGCCGAGCTTTAACAGGATACCGTTTAAGTAACCGTAACGGTCACCGGTAAGAATCAGGTTCCAAACGATGTATGCGTTACCACAAATGGATGGCGCATAGAAGATAAGTGTGAGGAACGCTCTGAGCTTACCCTTAAACTCTTTGATAATCCATGCAAACAGGAGGCACAGCATATAGCTGACCGGTCCTGTAACCACTGCAAGGAGCAAGGTGTTCTTTAAGGACTTCATGAAAATGTCATCCTCAAGGAACAGTTTAATATAGTTTTTCCAACCTACAAAGGTAGGCATTTCTAACATGTTGTAGTATGTAAAGCTGAATCCTACCGCCATTACTACCGGAAGCACCGTAAAGAAGAAGAACAGGATGAAATACGGAGCCATCATAATGTAAGACGCTTTGGACTTTTTGATACGATACCACAGCTTACCCTGCTTTTTGGCAACTTCCAGGGCCTGTGCGGATCTGTCATTTGTATCTGCCATTTTGTTTAGCTCCTTTCTACTTGTCTAATTCTAATTCTTCTCTCTTGTAGTTGATTTCGGCATTGATGTAAATTACCTGATCCATCAACTCTTCTCGAGGGAAGGAGGTATCCGGTGTTGTAACTACCGAATAGAATGCGTTGTTTACATTTCTCCAGGAGTAATAACCACCCGGAACCTGAGGAATACCCTTAACCCATTCCATGGACTTTTCCAGGGCCTTAAAGTCATTTACCGGCCAAGCCATGTTGGTGAAGGCTTCATAGTTTGCGGTAGGTACTCTTGCTGCAGAACCCATCAGGGATTCCATTTCACGACCGTACATGGTCTGGGTTTCTGCGGAGGTCCACCACTTTAAGAACTCCCAGGATTCTTCCGGATACTCTGTATCGGACATAATCATGGAGGTTAAACCGGTACATGCTACGGAGCGGTCAATGCTGCCGTCTTCCTTTACGGTACCCGGAATCTGTGTAAAGCTCCATAAACCTGCGATATCCGGAGCGGATACGGCAAAGTTGTTATAGGTTGTGTAGTCAGCGATGATGATTGGGGATTCACCGGTACGGAATCTTTCTTCTACGCTGGTTGCACGGTCTAACTTGTAATCTGTATAGTAGTTACAGAACATCTTGAATACATTTACCGCAATATCGGAATCCAGTTCGGAAGCAGTACCTGCGTCGTTGTAGTAGCGTCCGCCGTTCTGATATAACAGGGAAGCAAACAGCTGCTCGTTCGGAAGCATACCGAATTCCATCTGGTTCTTTGCAAGTACGGTCATTGCTACCTTTACGTCATCCCAGGTTTCCGGAATTTCTAAGCCGATTTCCTTTAAGATATCCTTACGGTAGAACATAACCGGATAGGTAATGGTTTCCGGAAGACCGTAAAGACTGCCGTCATACTGGAACTGCTCATAGGACGCTTCAGGGAAACGCTTTAAAATTTCCTGATAATCAGGGAACTGTGCCAGGTCAAGTACCGCACCACGGATACCGTAGTTAACCGGTGTGTCGTTACCTGTGAATAATACCGCACCGGCTGCACCGTTGGTGTTAGCAACCTGAATTGCCACGTCAGGACCTTCGCCTACCAGCTTTGCTTTCAGCAGGGTATTCATATCTACCAGCTGTACATTTACACTGATGCCGGTCTTGTTGGTGAAGGTTTCGTCGATTAAGGCCTTGATTACGTTTGCCTGGTCACGGCCGGAACCAACCCAAAGGGTTAATGCCGCTGCGTTTTCATCGGTGGATACGCTACCGATGTTGTTATAGTCAATCACGAAGGAGTAATACAGTCTCTTGATTTCATGGGAAAGACCTGTAAAGAAGCCTGCATCTCTTTCTTCCGGCTGTGCATCCGGAGAGTAAACGGTGATACAGTCTAACGCCAGTGGCTGGCTGATAACCTGTGTAATCCAGTTACCGCAGGCACGGACATTGGTCTTAAAGGAACCGATGACACGAACGAAATATTCGTTATCTTCGATGATGTCGTCCAGCTGGTCTCTCATGGTAAGAAGAACCGTCTTCTTGTCGGAGTTCTTGCCGGCAACCACATCTAACTTTTCCAGTGCCAGATTGACAATTTCTCTTGCAGCAACTAACTTGCCGTTTAATTCAGGAAGAGTAGCTTCAATCTGGTAGTCACGGTAGGTATCCGGAGCAACACCGGTTACCTTGATAACGCTTCTGTAAATATCGTTTAACTGCTGAACCGCTTCTTCCACAAGACCAACGATTTCGGAGAAGTCACCCAGTACATTTTCCATACGGATGGTGTGCTTTCCTGCCTCTAAGTAGAACTTGAAAGCGTCGCCGGTTACATCGGAGAGTACGTCGGTTCTCCAGTTCTGTTCGTAATTAAATTCATAGTTGTTTAACTCTGCAAACGGAACTTCGCCATCGATAGTAATACGGCGGGATACCGCAACACCACGGCTGAAGTTCTGCTTGTCGTGCAGGGCGATTTCATAGTAGCCGCTTTCTGCCACGGCAAACTCCCATTCCATCCACTGTCCGACTAATCTCCAGGAGTTGCCGCCGATGGTGTTGTTTAACAGTTCCTTGGCGCTGGCCGGAACCACATCTGCGGAAGCCTGATCCTGTGTCGGATATAACATCTGGGAGGATGTCTTGGTTGCATATTCTGCTTCGATGGTAATTACCTTGCCGGAGGAGTCCTTGGCACCCTGTGCATCCCAGGCTGCCTTTACTTCTGCATATGCAGGAGTTTCTTCCGCATGGTCTAATACAATCTTATTGATGAGCATTGGCTCCTTAATGGAAACCACGCTGATGGTGTGGGAACCCTTAGTGAAGTATACAGACAATGGTGTGGTAATGTAACCGTCACTGTCGTATACGTATCTGGTCTGCCACTCCGGAATTTCAATCATACCCGGCTTAACATCGTTGCCCTGATTGTCTTTTTCCCAAACCTTTACGGTAACACCGTTTTCATCTACGGTGGTTTCGTCCACTTCGCTGGTCCATACACGGGAGAAAGTGGTCATGGAAAATTCCTTAAAAGGAAGAGTTCCGTCAATGAAGATACTTCTTTCGATGTCGGAGTTCTTGCCGGCTACCGGATAGTAAACGAAGGAAACATTATAAAAGCCTTCTTCCGGAATGTTAACATCAAACTCGATTAAGGAATCTTCTGTGGTGAGTAAGCTGTTACCTGCCATGCCCTCGTAATCGGTATAAACGGTTGGCTCCTTTGCCTCGCCGTCTTCCTCATAACGGACACAATTTTCTGCCCCGATTTCTACTACAGCCGCAGGATATTTTGCGGTACTGTATTTTTCTGCATAGTCTTTGTAGCTTAAGATGGAATCGTCAATATTGTAAGTACCGATAATATCTTCGAAGTCATCCATGCTGAGATTGGTCTGTGCACCGGATTCTCTGTACAAGCCCGGATACACGGTTACCAGCAGCACCGCTGCCAGCACCAGGACCAATGCCTTTTTCCAAACGCCTTTCATGTTTAATCCTCCTTATTGAACGATTCACTGATTGGATACGCCTTTAAATCCGGCATCTCATCCAACGTAATAACCGCTTCATGGTCATACGCTTTTTTCATCATATACTCTTCGGTATACTGCTCGGATAACTTTGCAGTCATTCCGGTAGTCTTTCTGACAAACTCGCCGGACCAGGTTGCCCACATGCCCCACATGGCGCCGTCGCGTACCAGAAGATCAGGGTCAGGGATACATCCGCATTCGGTTAAATAAACCAGCTTACGTTCGGTAGAATACCCTGCCACCTCTAAGTACTTGGTAGCCTGGGAAGTATATACCCTTTCGCCCGGGTAAATATCTTCACCCACGATATCTACATATTCATCACCCGGATACCAGTCGGCCGCCTGACCGTTCCATACCCAGATGAGATTGTTAAGTCCGTACTCATTTGTTAACTTATCGTAAAGAAGAACCCAAAGTTCCTTGAAGGCCTCCGGTCCCGATGCTCCCCACCAGAACCAGCCGCCGCTTGCTTCGTGAAGCGGACGGAACAGGATTGGAATACCTGCCTCCTGGATTTCTAACAAAGGCTTCGCAATGTTATCAATGTCTTTGATTAACATGTCATAACCAGCCGGGTCCTGACCGCTTAACGCCTTCTTTAAATTAAAGGTGGTACTGTCGGTATAGAAGGTTCCCCACCATTCGTTTCTTGCATATTCGGAAGAAGTATTCCAGTGCCAGCAAAGGGTTACGATTCCGCCCTTATCCCAGAAAGCCTTAACCTTCATCGGGAGCTTCATGGAAGAATTGTGCGCCTGGTTGACACCGTTATAGTCCATTAAATCCATACCGAGAATTGCCGGCTGCTTACCGGTTACATTCTGGATAACCTGCATTTCTTTGCCGAAAGCGCCTTCATCACAGTACTGACCGGATAACACCTTTTTTCCGTATGTATCAACCAGGAAGCTCATGAGACGCTTTGCTTCGTCTGTGGCCTTCGGGTTAATCAGCTTTGCCTCTGCCCGGTACAAATCATCCGGCAGAGGAGCTGCGGTCTGTACCGTGATCTTATCTAACATAATCCAGCCCCAGGACACGCCCACCGATACGGTATGCTCTCCTGCACTGAACCACACTCTTTCAATGGCTGACTCCTGATAATATGTCTGGTCGGCGTAAATGTCACCCACCGGTTCACCATCTACGGAAACCGGATTTAACTTTTCTCCGCCATTGCTGGCAATACGGAAAATCAAATCATAAAAACCTTCTTTTTCTACCTTAACCGTAAAGGTACAAGTGTCGGAATCCACTTTTTGGAATCCGTCTACATAGCCGTTTTTTACGGTTACGTTTCCGGTCAACTTAGCTGCTTCCGCTTCATATTCGCCAAGAACCACCGGAACAAACGGTGTTGGCGTCGGCGTTTCTGTCGGAATCGGTGTTGCCATGCTTTCATCGTCTCCCTGTTTATTATTACAGCCCGCCAGAGCAAAAAGTCCCAGGACAAGAACTGTGTAAACCCACTTTTTTTTCATGATTTCCTCACTTCCGTTACCTTTATTACTTCATAAGCAACGCTTTGTTCTTTTCAATCAGCTCGCATCTTTGTCTTACGCAGTCCGGACTTCTCATTGGGTCCTCCGGAGTGTTGAACACATAGTCGATGAAGCGGTCCATGGTGGTTCCTGCCACATGAAGACGTGTGTCGCTGGATGCGTAGTAGATGTAAACCTCGCCGTTGTCTTTTGCGATGGCACCGTTGGTGAAAACCACGTTGGAAACATCGCCGACTCTTTCAGGGCCTCTCGGTCCGATGAGCTGGCCTGCCGGCTCTGCAATCACCTTGGAAGGATCCTTTAAGTCTGTTGCAAAAGCGTAGATGACATAACGAAGACCGGCTGCTGTGTTTCTTACGCCGTGAGCGATGTGAATCCAGCCCTTTTCGGTTTTGATAGGCACTGCACCCGCACCGTTCTTTGCCTCGGTAATGGTGTGATATTTTCTCTTGCTGGTCATTACTTCTTCGTCAATAACCGCATTAGTGATGTCGTCGCAAAGGCCAAAGCCTACGCCGCCGCCGGAACCGGTATCGATAAAGTCATCCATCGGTCTTGTATAAAAAGCGTACTTTCCGTTTACGAATTCCGGATGAAGTACTACGTTTCTCTGCTGCGGAGAACGGAGAGTAACTAAGTTTGGAAGTCTCTCCCAGGTTTTTAAATCTTTGGTTCTTACGATGCCGGCTGCTGCCACCGCTGCAGATAAATCTTTATTTTCTTTATCCTTGCTCTCGGAACAGAACACACCGTAAATCCAGCCGTCTTCATGCTTGGTGAGGCGCATGTCGTATACGTTGGTTTCTTCCGGACAGGTGTCAGGAAGTACTACCGGATAATCCCAGAAACGGAAGCCCTCCGTTGGCTTGTCGCTTTCTGCCACTGCGAAGAAGGACTTTCTGTCGGCACCTTCCACTCTTGCCACCAGATAATACTTTCCGTTTAACTCAATGGCACCGGAGTTCATAACCGCGTTGATGCCAAGACGCTCTTCAAAGAAAGGATTGGTGGTCTCGTCGATGTCGTATCTCCAAATGATTGGAGCATGGTCTCTTGTTAATACCGGATTTTCATAGCGGTCGAAAATGCCGTTGTAAAAGCTTGTGTCTACGTTATTTTTCTTAAGAATAAGCTCTTCCTGCTTTTTTACTTCCTCATAATACTTTGCATGAATCATGTTCTTCGTTCCTCATGTCTTTCCGTTTCGATTTATTTTGTAAATCCCCTTACATATCCTGCTTACTTTGCACGACGGATAATTTCCATGCACATTCTGCCGTTGTGATACGGACACTTCCATGGCTCTACGATTGGCTTTTCCATAGCAGGGGCGCCGTTTTTATCGGTGCACCAGAACCATTCGCTGCCCTTTCTGGCATCTACTACATATTCCTTAATGAAGCCCCAGATATCTTCTGCTGCTTCCTTGAAGCGGGTTTCCTTTGGACGCTTTTCCCAGGCGTTGTAAAATCCAACCACTGCCTCGGCCTGCACCCACCAGATTCTCTTTTCATCTACCACGCCCCGCTCACACTCGTTAGCCAGGGAATGATTGTAGTAGGCAATCTCGTAAATTTTATCTTCCAGCGCTTCATTGATAGGCGCCAGCTTTCTCTTATAATTTTCATCCCCCAGCACGTTTAATGCTCTGTCTACCAGCCATGCGGTTTCGATGTCGTGGCCGTAGGAGTGAAGGTCGATGAGGGAATTCATGTTGTTGTCGAAGAATACCTCCTGGCGCTTCAGCTTTGGATTGTAAATCTTAGCTGCGATGGTGTCTAACATCCACTTTAAACGCTCTGCGGTTTCCTGACGCTTTGTAACTCTGTATAATTCGGTATATGCTTCCAGAACATGGAGCAGTGTATTCATGGTACGGTCTGCCATTACGCCGTTTTCGGAAAGCTTGTCGTTGCTTACGGTATAGAACTCACGACTCTGGGCTTCCTTGTAACCGTATTCGTCACGGCACTTAAGCTCGATTAAACGGAACAGGTCGGTGGCTGTCTGCAGCGCTTCCTCTACACGAAACGCATCATAATAGGAGGACAGGGCATAAATGGCAAATGCCTGATTGTATGTATGCTTGGTTGTATCTAACGGCTGGCCCTTATAATCCAGGGACCAGAACACGCCGCCTTCCTTGCGGTCCAAGCAGCAATCCATCAGAAAACGGAAGGCATGGTCTGCATAAGGCTTAATGCTTTCATCTTTTAAAGTGAGATACGCATTGGAAAAGAACCAGAGAATGCGGCTGTTTAAAATACATCCCTTTTCTGCATCCTTAATTATATCAAGGTCGGTTCCCATGAAACCATAAAACCCACCGTAGGTATCATCCTTTAAATTTTTCCAGAATGGCAAAAGCACTTCCCTTAAATGCTGTTCCATCTCTTTCCTGATTGCAGGCATAACTGTCCCCTCCTAATATTAAAAACTAATTTTATTCTACTACATTTTTCTATTTAATCATCACTGATTCTTGTTTTCAATCCTCCTTTTTTGCGTTTTTTAGTCATTTCCTTGTTTTCAACAAATTTTCTTTCTATTTTTTGTGCTTTTTGCACAAATTCGCGCCCCTTCTTTTGTAACTAGTTAATCGCTTAAGCTAAACGGTTACTCTAATTTAAGTTAATTTAACTTGATTTATTTAGCTTTATGTGTTAGTATATTTATGATTATTGACGATGTAATCACTTTCTTGTTAATGCAATTTACACAAAACAACCCAATAAACTATTATTAATTTGTAACAAGGAGGCAAATATGGATTTTGTACATCTTCTCATGCACAGCCTGGTAGAGTTACCTTCCAACACTACATCTATGCCCATAACTCACTATTTACCTAAAAATACCACTATGGATAGTAAACACTCCGCTTTTTTGTTTTTCCCCCAGGCCTCCGGCCATATCCACATGCCTGCCGGAATGCAGCTGAGCTTTCATCCGTTACCAACCTACGGCATTCTGTATGTGGCACGAGGCACCGGCCACCTCACCTGTGGCAGCCGGCCCTATGTTCTCGCCGCCAATTCCTTTGTATTATTTGACGGCAAGGAAGGCTTTTCCTTTACCGCCCATTCCAATCTGGAATATGACCTGCTGTACTTCAACGGCACATCGGCGCAGTGCTTTTATGACGAACTGGCCAAACTGGACGGATTATACATTTCCTCCCTGTCCTCCTCCGGCTTAAACTCCCATTTACGCCCACTGCTGCCAACCGGAACCGCCTTTGCTTCCGCATTTGCGTTCCACCGGGCATTAACCGACTTTTTATCCGAGCTTATCGAGTATTCCTCCGCCGGCGAATCTGGCATCTCCGTACCGGACTACCTGCGCCAGTTAAGAGAATATCTGGACGAAAACTTCTTTAAGGACATTTCCCTGGATGGTCTGGCCTCCTTGTTTGGCGTAAACCGCTACCGCCTCTGCCGGGAATTCAGGGAGCACTTTGACCAACCGCCCCTTCAGTATCTCCACGGCGCCCGCATTGCCAAAGCCAAGCTGCTTTTAGCGGACTCCACCTTAAAAATTCACGAAATCGGGTATCAGGTAGGCTACGAAAACACCAACCAGTTCATCCATCACTTCAAAAAAATAACCGGCTGGACGCCGGCTGCTTACAGAGAGAGAAAGAAGATATAAAAAAACATCGTCTTTATAAGTGCTTAACCTATAAAGACGATATTTTTTATGCTATATCATATTCCTTGTATAATTTTGCCCGGGCTTCGGCGTCAGACGTCATAGAAAGAATTTCCGCAATCTGGTATCCCTTTCCGGCAAGTATGTGCATTAGTTTATTAAGACGCGCCTCACCTATTGCTTCGCCTTTTGCTGCACCTTTGGCTTCAACTATTTCCCAAAACTCTTCTAATCCCTTACACACGTTTCCTTCTCCTTTCTCTAACCCCTTTTTGATTTCCAACTTTGCATTTAAACAGGTATTCAGCAAGTCGATTGCGTCACCGCTCAGTTGCTTCCATTTCGTTCTTTTTTGATGAAATGCTGCTTCAAACTTTTTGCCATTGTCTGCAGCATTAATAAACTCCAATAACGGTCCCAGTTCTGTTTGAAACTTATCAAAATCCTCGATTTCTTCCGGAACAATCAAATTTAATTTATAATCCGCAACATAATCCAGAATCTTTTTATCACTCACGGACAGCATATCATGAAGTCTTCTGGCTCCGTCCCAGTTACCGGTGTTCCAGTAAATGGTGAGCGTTATCACCGGAGTCAGCTTGTCTTCCTTTGCAAAACCGGATAAAAAATCCGCTCCGGATATGTCCTTGTCAATTCGATGTTGTTTTGTAATCGATTCCACCTGGGAAGAATAATTCAGTGCATCATATAGCATGTTGCGAACCACCATTGCATGGTGGATATCTTCCTGATTTTCAATGCCGATAATGAGATATGTAATTCCCCCGGCAATTTTCACACAACATCCCCGTAAAATGTCACGAAATTTTTCCACAGCCTTTGCACCGGCTAACCCTTTAGGAAGCGCCAGCTCCGTTACATCTTTCTCTGCCAAATCCTCCGGCTTGATTATCTGCTCACCGTTAAACAAACAGAAATTGCATGCGTCCGCAAAACGTGCATTATCCTGCATATACCGTTTTGTTATAACATTAGGTTTCCCCATCCAATACCCCCTTCTTTTATTGCTTGCAGGAGGTTAGAAAACTCCTGCCTTTACTTTGGAATAAAAGCATGAATTTTCTGAAGGATCATAAGATTTTTTAGAATGGCGGCCACCGGTTTCTATGAAAAATATGCTTTGTGCGGAGTATACCACGCCCCGGCGCAAATGACAATATTTTTGAAAAAACTTTGGCGTTATGCACAAAAATCGGCCCTAAAATTGCGAAAAGAAGGGGGTTGACATAGTTTTATGCAAAAGGAAAGACCGACACATCCCGTGCCGGTCTCTCTTTATTAAGCTTACTGCTAATTGGTTTTTAACTTTTAGTCCAGATTGAACAGGCCTCGACGAACCACGCTTAATTCCTTGTAGCCGTCCTTCGCCTTGTCCTGGCGTTTGCCGTAACGTAAGTTTACGTGCAACATATAAGGAATCACATCCTTGTCAACCAGGCCGGAAATCGGTGCCCTAAACATGTATTCTTCGCCTGCTTCTACCACCGGTGCCATGAAAATTCGTCCCTTGATATATTCCGTGGTGGAATACGTCGGCTCACCGTCTTCATTCACACCGATTTGCGGACGGACAGAAACCACATCATTGGAAGCAAAGTAGCCGTTTGTACCGGTATGGTGCACTGTAAATGCGCTTGACTCCTTGCCATTAATCTTCACAGTGCAGGAAGAACCGCTGCCAAGAATGGCATTATTATCAATTGCGACAATCTGACCTGCCGTGTAAGTGTACTCTTCCTTTTCGTGAGTAACACCTTCGGTGACGAAAAAGATTGGAATCGCATTTACAACTACTTTGGTATCTTCACCTGTATACTTCCATATTTCCATTTCCATCGGAAGGGTTTCGAATACATAAGATTCTACGGAAACTCCGTCTTCAACCGTTGTTTCCGTTTTCACACTGCCGTCAGCATTCGTTACATAGTTGTAAACGAACATAGTCATTAACTTGTTGGTAACGATACTGTTTTCCAGCAGCTTAAAGTTAACTTCCTTGGTCTGATTACTTGTGATAATGTTACCTTCCGCATCTTTTTCAAAGGTTCCCGCTACACCCTCACCAATCGCCAGTTCAGGAGAAATGGTGTCGTAGTCTACGTACAGATAATCAACCTTATCGGAACCGGTGGTACGGTCAAAG
>JAZNXI010000054.1:0-11359 GCA_045593825.1 Lachnospiraceae bacterium | reverse complement strand
GACCACATCTGCCAGGCCGTCATTGCTTGTGTGCAGGATTCCGGCAAATTTACCTTCTAAGGTCAGTGCAAGCAAACGTTCCTTTAACGGCTGCATATCTACTTGCATCTGTGTGGTGGTAACCAAATTTACAAGGATTTCTCCGGTTTTTTCTGCACGGCGTACCACCAAATGACGCAGATATCCCTCATGACTCATTTTGTGGTAGTACGACAGATTGTTTTCTTTGCAGAAGTCTCTGACGCAAACCAGAATTTTTCTAAAGTCCGGATGTACCAAAGTGCAATTACTTACGTCCACAATGTCGTAGAAGCTGCCCCGCTTATGCAGGCCCAGCATTAATTCCCCGCCTTTTACTTCATCGCCAAAGGAAAATTCCATTTTATTGCGGTACTCTGCCGCCTTGGGACTACCTTTAACTCCAAGGAACTCATAGTCTCCTGCCACTGGGTCAAGAAGTGCCCTTACCTGGGTTTCTTTTAACTTCAACTGTTCTTCGTATGGCAGCATCTGGTACACGCAGCCGCCACAGATACCAAAGTGCGGACAAGCAGGCTTTGAAAGCTCATTTGCCGCAGGCTCCAGCACCTCAAGCAATGTTCCCTCCCCTTTGCCATGCTTTAATTTAGCAATACGGAACTTTACCTTTTGTCCCGGAACCGTATTTTTGACCACAATACTGCGGTCTTCCAATTCGATAATTCCTTTATTCGGAAAGTCGGTGCGGACTACCACACCAACGTATTCTTCGCCTTTTTTCATATTCGCTGTTCTCCGTTTTTTATTTTTCTTCTTCGCTTGCCATCAGCTCTTCCAAAGATGAATATCTGGTCATTACCGCATTGCTGTATCTGTGATCGAAGGTAACATCCTCTAAAAACCAGTCAGGCATAACATAGACTGCCGCTTCTTCTTCGGATTCAAATTCTATTTCTGCAAATATAAGACCTTCTAAATATCCGTGAAAAACATCCAGCTCGATTTTTCTGTTATTTTCCATCGGGATAATATACCTTGTTTTGGCAATAACGCTGCCGTCGGCCTTTTCTTTTAAATGTTCGTATGCCTTTTGTGTCAGCGGAAGCTCCACTTCCTCACAGGCTCTGGCCGTAGCATCCTCACGTTTTTCCATTCCCAAACGGGACTTATAGGTTAAAATATAATCCTCGTTGCTTTTTCTGATACGTATGGTTGGCTTACTGCAAAGATATGCCTGTTCAATTTCTTTTTTTTGATATTGCTCCAAATTCTCAGGCAGTTTTTTTATTGTAAACTTACGTTCAATTTCCATTTGTTCACTCCTTAATTTTTTTATGAACACTCCAGTTGCTATTGTATCAAAAAAAAATCAAAATGTCACTATACTTTCCATGCATAACATTGCTTTTGATGCAGATAATATTTACAGACGAAGCTTTCGTCAAATAATTATTCCTATAGGAGGTGCTTTATGAAAAAGCATAGAATTTACATTCTTGCACTTTGTTTAAGTTTACTTTGTGCCTTTGGTGCCTGCGGCAGAGATAAAAATGACAGTAATAACAACTCTGCTACCAATCCGTCCCAGAACCAGACCAAAGTGCCTACTCCGACAACCGTACCAACTACCACACCAACCACTACACCGGATAATGCCGGTGACGGCATTATGGATGGCATTGAAGATGTTGGCGACGGTATTATGGATGGCACCGAAGATGTCATTGACGGTGTTGGCAATGCTGTGGACGATATTGGTGACGGTCTTACCGGCGGCGACAATGGCAACGGTAATACAAACGGAGATGTAAACCGTTAATTCTACTTATGTAGAACTAATATTTGTCCCGATAAGGCAATATAGGCTCAGGACTACATCCTAAGCCTATTACATACCACACCGCATTTTTCTGCCACCCGCAGGGATGCAATGTTTCTTTCATCGATATTGGCAACAATTTCTGTATAGTCCAGCTCCTCTTTGGCATAACGCACCAACTCGGAAAGCACTTCTGTGGCGTAGCCTTTCCCCCACTCCGCACGCTTTATGACATAGCCTGCCTCCAGAGGGTATTCTCCTTCTTTAAAACCGGCCCTGCCGATAAGTTCTCCGGTTTCTTTGGAAAACACACCCCAATAACCATATCCAAAGAAAGAATACACGCAGGAAACATACGAAACCAACTTTTCCAGTTCTTCTTCCTTGCTTCCGGCTTTGGCGGGAAGATATTTTGCCGTTTCTTCATCGGTTAAAATTTCGTATAAGACATCCATATCGTCTGCCGTCATTTCACGGATAAAGCAACGTTTAGTTTCTGCAATAGTAGCAGGAATTCCTTGTTCATGGCAATATATCTGGTTTAAATAACCTACCGAAACCTCCTCCGGGGATTCTAATAACGTGACCGATTTGGGCACCTCAAAATGCCCCTCCATACAGCCGGCCACCGCCATACCAAGTTCTGTTGCAATTTCTGCATGCTGCCGGTTGTTGGTAAGCATTAGGCATTGGGCCGGAAGCAGGCCGGCATCTGCAAAAGTATCCTGTAATACCTGCTTTACCTGAAGTCCGAAGAAAGGCACAACAACTACGATACCCGCATCGGACAATTCTTTTTTTAACCTGCGGCATTCTGCCTGTATATCAAATACAACCGCTTTTACCTGGTACTTTGTTATGCTGTTTTTGCTCATGGTTCCTGCTCTCCTTTCAAGCTGATATTCGGAATCCGCTTCGCTACTTCCTCATGAACGCAGGACGCTTCGCTGTGTTCAAATTCCGGCATATAGGTTCTAAAATGTAAAGGAATGTTATTCTTCTGCAGTTTTTCGTTTTCTCTTTCTTTGATGCTGATACTCTCCACAAAGGTTTTCCACATTTGTTCTGCCCGCATATTATCTTCGGTATAACTCTTTAAAATGGCCACCTGATTTTCTGACAAATTTAACATAATATAATTTTGACCGGGCACATGAACTCCTGCCACGTTGCGGATGATATCCCATATCACAAAGCGTTCCTCCGGAAAACGGTCTATGAAATGGGGCATGATAAGCTCTGTCAGCCGTGGCTTTGGTTCGTATCTGGCAAGCAGAATTCCTCCGGGAATCTCGATAAACCGAAGGAATCCCAGGTAATGATGAGCCGCATTACCCACAGCCCTGGAAAGCTCCATGACACGGACCACCGCAGGATCAGAATAGTGGTTAAATACCCGGGAACCCATACGCAAAGCTACCTGAATATACCGGTAAATGGCATCGGCCTTGTCTGCCGCATCAGCACATGCTGCTTGAAACAACGCCTCATAGACTGCGTCGGAACAGGTGCGGCGGATAGTATTGATAACCTTGGAGGCTTTTTCGGAATCGGGTGACAGATGAATATACTGCGTAAACAGCTCCATATTTTGACTGCCATAGCCCGTTACCCGGATAACTGTGTTTTGATGTCCGTATTTTAGCTCCCATGCCGCATACACGGCGGAAAAAATGCCTTCGATACTGTCTTCACATTGTAATACATACTTCATGCTGAACCACGCTCCTGTAAAAAGTCCTGATAGGTACCGTCAAACAACGTAAGCTGCTGATAACGGGACTCCTCTTTTGTAGGTGGTTTTTCTGCCATAAGCAGGTTTTGCAGTACCATTCCCGAAGATATCTGCACAGGAAAATATGAGGCACCGCTGCAGGTAATAAAATATACCGCACGTTTTAATACAACGCCCAGTTTTTTTATATCCGCAAAGTCAAGCTTTCCTGTACTTCGGGCTCTTATGATACGTCTGGCAGACTTGACTCCGATGCCGGGAACCCGAAGCAGGGTGTAATAGTCTGCCCGATTAATTTCTACCGGAAACTGCTCCGGATGCCGCAGCGCCCAGTCGCATTTTGGATCTAAAAACTCATTAAAATTCGGTTGCTTTTCTGACAGCAGTTCATTAGCCTCAAATCCGTAATAACGGAGCAGCCAGTCAGCCTGGTACAGACGGTGTTCCCGCAAAAGGGGCGGACCGCCGGGCAATACCGGCAGGGCCGAGTCGTCATTGACCCGGATAAAAGCAGAATAGAATACCCGCTTTAAATCAAACTTTTTGTATAAAGCTTCGGAAACCGCCAGAATCTGGTAGTCGCTCTCGTTTGTAGCACCGATTATCATTTGCGTAGACTGACCGGCAGGCACAAACCTGCCTGCGTGGCTCTGATTTGCCCATTTAGCCTCTTTTTGCATACGAAGGCCCGGAAGTGCCACAGAAGAAGAATCGTCGTTTAAAACAGCAGGTACGCTTTTTACAGCAGTATTTGCCGCTTCCTTTTCTTCTAATAAGATTTTTTGACGGATTTGCTCCCGTAATAAAAGTGTGGTACTTTCTTCTTTGCGGCCCAGTTCTCTGGCAGTGTACCAGTAACGGCCCCGGCTGTCGTTAACACCGAGAGCCTGCATGTTTTCTTCTATGCCGGCCTGGATTTGCCGCATAGGCAGTAAAATGTTTTTACGGTTTTTGTGGGGAGCCAGTGCCCGTAAGCCTTCTGTGGTGGGAAGTTCTAAATTAACGCTCATTCTGTCGGCATACCAGCCGGCAAGTTCCACCAAATCAGGGTCTGCCCCGGGAATAGCCTTACAATGGATGTAACCGTTAAAATGGTATTTTTCGCGCAAAAGCATAAGGGCCTGCACAATTTCTGCCATGGTTTGGTTTGGCGTATGATTGATGCCGGAGCTTAAAAACAGGCCTTCGATATAATTTCTGCGGTAAAACTCTATGGTTAAACGACATACCTCTTCCGGAGTAAAACTGACCCGGGGAACGTCGTTAGAGGACCGGTTGATACAATACTTGCAGTCGAAAATGCAATGGTTGGTATATAAAATTTTTAGCAGGGAAATGCATCTGCCGTCGGCAGAGAAGGTATGGCAAATACCGGGCGCCACAGAATTGCCGATGGCACCCGCCACACCTTGACGGTTAGAACCGCTGGACGTGCAGGCCACGTCGTACTTTGCGGAATCTGCAAGAATTTGAAGTTTTTCCATGACATCCATAGCGGCCTCCTGTAAAAAGCCGCATAACACAACAGCGGCCGGTCGTAAATAGAACATTTGTTTGTCTATATACTACCACGCCGCCATACAGATGTCAATATATTTTTCGAACTTTTGTTCGACTATTTTTTCTTGTTTTTCCCCTTTGTCACAATAATAATAGCCCAAATGGCTACCACAAATAAAAACGGTCCAAAGATAGGAATCAAGAACATTAAGAAAATCAAACCGATAAATATGGCAAGTATCTTCTTTGAGTTCTTATCCATATTAATTTTGCCTGTTTTTTTCCCTTCCAGATTAACCTTATGTTCTGCACCCATAACATCTCGAAGGGTTTCATGAACACCTTCTAACTGGCTGCTGTGCGGATTTTTATCCTCATCATATCTCTGATGATAGGAATGGTGGTCGTCCTGGGCAGTATGGCTGTAGCCGCCGTCATACTTATCATGGTAGTCTTGGTGCTCCTGTATGGCAGAAGTCTCTCTGTTATAACGGGCACACTTCGGACAAATACCGTTGTACTTATCATAGTCATAAATCTTTTTACATTTTTCACAAGTTACCAGTCCCATTATGTTATCCTCCTTTGCCTTCTCTCTAACTATATTTCAATTTCATGCATTTTGCAAGACCATTCGAAAAAATAAGCGGCAGGAAGTACTTCCTGCCGCCGGAAAAACTAATTTTGTCTTAGTTTATACATTATAAAATTTTACATACCAAATAACATTAAAGACGATTCCGATAAAAACAAAGATAAGTCCCGTTACAAAAATATGCTTATGACTTTGTTCCTGCTTTTTACTGAGCTTACGCTCACGGTAATCGCAATATCTCTCCTGCCGTGCCCTACCCATGGGAATAAAGGTAAGTATAGTATTCCTAAGAGCATACCCGATACCGATGAGTGCTCCCTCACTACTGATATATAACATACCTGCAAACATGAACATTACAATACCGGCAACAAAGAAAGCATCTGCTAAAATTTGGATGTTTACTGCCGCGCTTCCGGTAAAAAAGCCATTGGACCAAATTACCAAAAACGCAATAAGTAACTCAATACCAACGCAGACCGCATATTTTGTTAGTGTTACTTTATTTTCCTGTTTCACCTAAATTAAAACCATCCTGTTACTTAATTTGCTGTCTGTATTTTGCCTCTTCCGCATCGTTACACTGTACAAAATGTCCCGGAGTAATCTCACGGAAGGAAGGCGTATCCACAGAGTAATCGTGCTCTGCAATCGGATTATAGTGAATTCTTGTACGCTGCTTCTCATATACAGGGTCCGGCAACGGGATCGCCGAAAGAAGAGACTTGGTATATGGATGAAGCGGATTCTTAAAGAGTTCATCGGAATCAGCAAGCTCAACCATCTTACCGAAGTACATTACACCGATTCTGTCAGAGAAATACTTAACTACCGACAAGTCATGGGCAATGAACATAATGGTAAGACCTAATCTCTCTCTAAGGTCATTGTGCAGATTAATTACCTGCGCCTGAATGGATACGTCAAGAGCAGAAATCGGCTCATCGGCAATAATCATCTCAGGCTGCATAACGATCGCTCTTGCGATACCGATACGCTGACGCTGACCGCCGGAGAATTCGTGAGGGTAACGGTCTGCATGCTCGCGCACAAGACCAACCGTCTCAAGAATATCATAAACCTTTTCGTTGATATAGTCCTTATCGGTAATGCCGTTGATTACAAGACCTTCGGCAATAATATCACGTACTGTCATACGAGGGTCAAGGGAAGCAATCGGATCCTGGAAAATCATCTGAATCCGGGTGATAAGCTTACTCTTCTTTGCAACACGGCAACGGTTGTTATATTCTCTTTTGAGAGCCTTAAGCTTCTCGGCATCATTTCCTGCTGCCTTGAACTTCTCGGCATACTCTGTTTCCAGTTCTTTTAAAAGAGAGTCCTGATACTGCTTGTCCACTTCCTTATTGTTGGATTTTGCATCCTTAATAAGTGCACGGTTCTGGGCAATCACAGCATCACGTTCTGCTTCAATCTTTTTGATTTCTTCCTGGTAACCTGCCTTCTTTTCGGAATTCAGTTCCTTAATTTTCTTTGCAGCATCGGCACGGGCAGCGGAAATCGCATCCTTGTAAGAGCGGGTTCCTGCTCCGATTCTCTGTCCCTTAAAATAGATGTTACCGGAGGTAATATCATATAACTTAATGATGGAACGGCCTGTTGTGGTCTTTCCACAGCCGGACTCACCTACAAGACCGAAGGATTCACCCTTCCGGATTTCGAAGCTTACATCATCAACAGCTTTCATATCCTTATGTCCCAAGCGGAAATACTGGCAAAGATGGTCCACTTTTAATAATACTTCACTATTCTTCTCCATGGCTGCCTCCTCTTTCTTTCATTCGCTTGATACGTTCTGTGATAATCTTTGGAAGCTCTACCTTAGGTGCATTTGGATGCAGCAACCAGGTTGCAGCAAAGTGTGTAGGAGAAACCTCATACATCGGCGGCTGCATTTCAAAGTCGATTTCCATCGCATACTTATTTCTTTCAGCAAAGGCATCTCCCACCGGCGGATAAATCATATTCGGAGGTGTGCCAGGAATTGCATCCAGTTTTTCGTTAGTATCCAGGTCAGGCATAGAAGAAAGCAATGCCCAGGTATATGGATGTCTTGGGTCATAGAACACTTCTTCCGCTGTGCCGTATTCCACAATCTTACCTGCATACATAACAGCGATTCTGTCTGCCATGTTGGCAACAACACCCAGGTCATGGGTAATGAAGATAATGGAAAGGTTACGCTCTTTCTTGATTCTGTTAATCAGTTCAAGAATCTGTGCCTGAATGGTAACGTCAAGGGCTGTGGTAGGCTCGTCACAAATGAGAATATCAGGGTTTGCCGAAAGTGCGATAGCGATAACGATACGCTGACGCATACCGCCGGAAAACTCAAACGGATACTGTCTGTAACGCATTCTTGCCTGAGGAATACCTACTTCTTCCATGAGCTTGATTGCCTTTTCCTTTGCAATGCTCTTGGTAAGCTTGTAAACAACCTGCGCTGCCTTTTCCTTAAGGAAATCGATAATTTCGATACAACGCTTGTCTGCATCAAAGCTTTCTGCACCCGCAACATCTGCCTTGAACTTGTTCATTACTCGTGCAAGAACAGAAACAATGGTCTCAATCTGTACTTCAGGTTCGATAATGGACTTAGGAATAACCTCCCAGTCAACGGTTTTACCCTTTGCAAGCAGAGCCTCTCTCTTCGCAGTCTGACGTGCAAAGCGCTCCTCTTCCTTCGGGTTGTTCTTAAGTAAGAAGAAGTACTTTTCAACTTCTCTCTCCAGTGCTCCGCCGGAAGTATAAGCGATATTATCCTTAATAACAGCAAGCGGATCGATAGCCGCAAGAACACTCTTGTTTACGTTCTTAACGGTTGCATCAGCTTCCTGTGCGGAAAACTTTCCTGCCTTGAAGAAAGCCGTTGCATTTTCGAGGGACGCAATGGCAGCCTTCTTGTTTTCAATATTTTTATTAAAGGAATACTGTACTGCAACTTTCTCCAGTGCAATAAAGGAATTCATAAAGTCCTCGTTGAGGAACTGTAATGTCATCTCGTTAGCTTCCTCTGCAGACATCTTACTTAAATCGGCTCCCGGCTTTTTGAATACGTAATAACCGATTCTGAAGAAGTCGTACTGCGGCTGCTCCAGCATTTCCTTTGCTGTTTTCTTAAGCGTCTCAAGCACTTCGGCAGTTTCCGGAGACAATTCATTCTTAGATGCAATGCCGCCTGCAAGCTTCTTGGCAGAATCAATCAGGTTAACCTTTTTGCGTTCTGCACGTAAAGCATTGTCCAGGGACATAACATGTGTTTTTAAAACATCCACATACCGGGAAACAAAGTACTTGTCGTTGATTGCCTTAAGCTTGCGCTTAATAAGGCCAAGCATTGCCACTGCATCAACCTTCTGCTTATTTTCGTTAAGGAACAGAAGCTCCTCGATAACAGCCATCATTTCCTCTGTGGCTGTACGGGATTCGTTGTAGCTGTTTTCCAGCTTGATTGCCTGAATATTGAAGCCGTCAAAGGTTTTGATAACCTTATCAACCTCTGCATCGGAAACACCTGCATTCGGATTCTTTTCAAGTGCTTTTTTCATCATGTCGGAAAGTTCAGCAAGGGTTTTGTTAAAGGTTTCTCTACCCTCTTGACGGTTTGCCTTATTCTTTAAAAGCATAGCCTCGGTAATCTGTCTGCCGATTCTCATGATAGGATTCAGTGCGGACAATGGGTCCTGGAAAATCATAGCGATTTTATCACCGCGGAGCTTATGCATTTCCTCTTCCGGAATACGGATAAGGTCCTGGCCGTCATAAAGGATTTCGCCGCCTTCGTAAATGGAGTTACCGGCGGAAATACCCATGATTGCCTTAGAGGTTACGGACTTACCGGAACCGGATTCGCCAACAATGGCAAGGGTCTCACCCTTATAAAGGTCGAAGGAAATGTCGCGTACTGCCTGCACCTTTCCACCGTCGGTACGGAAGGAGACCTTAAGATTATTTACCGATAATTTAATTTCTTTATTCATACTTAATCCTCCGTTCCTCTGAGCGATGGGTTAAACGCATCGCGCAATCCGTTACCGAACAAGTTAAAGCTGAGCATCAAAAGAACCAGGAACATACATGGGAACAGTGCCACATATCCGGCATTAGCCATGATGGACTGCTGTCCTGCTGCAATCAGGGTACCCACACTGGTGGTATTACCTGCTTCCAGGTTGATAATGCCCAAGTAAGAAAGACTTGTCTCAGAATAAATCATGGCAGGAATTACCAACGCAATTCTTGTTACAATGGTGCCGAGACCGTTCGGGAAAATATGCTTAAACATAATTCTCACGTCACGTGCACCCAGTGTTCTTGCCGCCAAAACATATTCCTGGTTTTTGAAACGATAGAACTGCATTCGTGTTGTACCGGCCATGCCAATCCATCCCGTTGCAAAAAAGGCTATGAATAGGACAAGCACTTGGCTGGTTGCACCCATATGGTACTTTAACAGGGTAATAACAATCATGGTAGGCACAGAACCTAAGACATCTGTGATTCTTTCCATCGTAAGGTCGATTGCACCTCCGGAGTAGCCGGCAATAGAACCCCAAATAACACCTACGATGAAATTACAAGCAGCAACAACCGTTGCAAAAATAAAGGAAAATCTTGCACCATAAGCAAGGCAGGCGAAAATATCCTTACCTGTCTGGGTAGTACCAAACAGGAAAAGCGGTTCTTCGATGCCGTCCTTCAGTACCTGGGTATGCTGATAAGTATAGTATTCGTAGTATTCGGTTCTTACCTCAATACCACCATCTACCTTTCGGCCATACGCATAGAAGTACTGCTTGCCATCTTCTGTTACACCATTCTCGCCCTCAATTCGAAGAGATGTATACTCAGGAATAAGGCTGCTTTCCTCTCCGGCTTCATATTTCCAGTAATTTGGAATAATCATGCCGTTTTCGTCCAGCTTTGGAATGATTACGGATGCTTTCGGATTTTCTGTCACATAATAGATGTTCGCATCATATTTGTTCTTTTCTTTTGTAGGTCTGTCCTTTAACTTAACAATAGGATAAAGCACCTGTCTGCCGGTTTCATCCTGATATCTCTGAATGTCGTTAAACTCTTCTACAGAAATTGTCTTATACTTACCAAAGCCTACGCCGTAGTAGGTATCATAACGATACACATAATTACCTTCTGCATTTACGGTATATTCACCGTTTTTGATAACTTCCCTACCGGTTTCCATGGCAAGAGCGTAATCCTTAAGGAAGGTTGTAAAATTGGTTTTCTTTTCTCTGCAGCCGTCCCAGAAATTAAGATCGCTGTTGGCAAACAGATTGCTCTTTGGAGTTACATAGGAATACACCATATCGTAATATGCCGGCTTAAACGGAGTGAAAAACGGAGCAATAATAGCAAAAAGTACCAATATTGCAATAACGATACCTCCGACAACCGAACCTTTATTCTTGCAGAAACGGCGGAACGCACCCTGAAAATAACTTACAGGCTTGGTTTCCAGTTTTTTGTCATGAAATAAATCGTTTCTTTTTGCAAATTGAAACTTCTCTACCGGAATGTTGTTAAAATTATTATCCATAGTTATTTCGCCCCCATTCTGATTCTTGGGTCAATGAAACCGTAACTGATATCGATAACGATACCTGCTGTAAGGCTTACCAAGGTGTAGAAGCCGGATAACAGCATAAAGAAGTCGTAGTCCTGGAAGGTAATGGAATTGAGGTAAAGA
>JAZNXI010000053.1:0-20322 GCA_045593825.1 Lachnospiraceae bacterium | reverse complement strand
TGGCAGCTTGTGGCGATAAGAGCAACACAGGCGATGCCACACCTACAACAGGTGCGCAGAGCGGAACAGAAGGCACAGATAAGCCATCCGTACCATCCACAACAGCCGGTAAGAATGAAGAAATCGTAATCGGTACCTGGTGGTATCAGTACTATGACAGTTTAAACGTAGATGAAGGCGATATGACCGTATCTTCCGACTGGGTAAATGCTCAGGAAGCTCCGGAAGATGACGATGCTACAAAGACAAGTAAGGCAATTAACCGCCAGATTGCACAGCACAAGTGGGATAACGTTACAAGAATCGAAGAAAAGTACGATGTAACTTTCTACTGGGAGAACTTAACTTACGAAGGTACTACAGACTCCATCAACACCTCCATTTTAGCAGGTGCTCCTGACTGTGACGTATACCTTACCGATGCAGGTATGGCTATTCCTGCACAGGTTAACGGTCTTGCTATCGACTTAAAGACCATCCTTCCTGCAGACCATGACGTTTTCACAACCCAGAAGATCGCTACTTACTTTGACCTTGGTGATGGTAAGGCTTGTATCTTTGGACCGGTTAAGGCTGAAAACGTAGTTGCTGATACTTATCCTTTAGCATTCAATATGCAGATGTTAGAAGATAACAACTTAGAAGACCCACGTGTTCTTTGGGAGCGCGGCGAATGGACTTGGGATAAGTTCATCGAATACTGTCAGGTTCTGACTCAGGATACCGACGGTGATGGTCAGAACGACCAGTTTGGTTACTGTGGTTTCGTTAACGAAACATTCGAGCAGTTAATGATGTCCAACGGAGCTAACGTAGCACAGGGTAAGACAGAAACCTTATCCAGCCCTGAAATTGCTGAAGTTCTTCAGATGATTTATGATATGTACAACACATATAACTGCTGCTATCCATATGACTTAGCAGAAGGCGGCGCTCCATGGGATACCATGAGAATCGCATATCGTGAAGGTACTGTAGGTTTCTTCCCAATGGCAGTTTGGATTGCAAACGGTCAGGGTGACTATTCTGTAGGCAGCCCAGAAAAGAACTTAACATGGGATACTGCATACGTTCGTTGGCCGGTTGGTCCATCCGGTAACAAGGATACCAACGCAGGTGAAAACTTACTTCCAAACGGTAACTTCATGATTCCTGCAGGTGTTCAGGAACCTGAAAAGGTATTCAACGTAATGTACGATTTCTGGAATTTCGCAGGCGATATCGAAACAACCGTTGCTCTTCGTGATGACAAGGCAGCTCTTAACTGGTGGTATAACGAAAACGCATTTGAAACTGAATTACAGGATGCTAACTTTGCTGTAATGCAGGAATGCGGTTCCCGTACAACAACTGACCTTTGGAATTCCATGAACATTGGTTACGACTTCAATTCCCTGATTGCAGGTACCGTAACTCCTGCTCAGTTCCAGGAAACACACAAGCAGTTAGTTCAGGATGGTCTTGATTCCTACTTCGGTAACTAATCTGTAATAAAATAACATACAGGGGCGGCCTTACTGCCGCCTCTGATAGAAATGAGGACCTATAGTATGAGTGATATTAAGATGATTGCTCCTGAATTCCATAAAGTACCATGGCAGGAGAAGCCGGCAGGCTTAAAGAACGCACCGGTGTGGAGATACACCGAAAACCCTATTATCGGCAGAAATCCGGTAGAGGGCGTTGCACGTATTTTCAACAGTGCTGTTATGCCTTACGGCGATGAATTCATCGGTGTGTTCCGTGGTGAGCAGACAGACGGCGTTTCCCACATCTATCTCGGACACAGTAAGGATGCCATCCATTGGGAATTTGAACCTAATAAGATTCAGTTCGTAGATGAAGACGGCAATCCGTTCCAGCCAATTTATGCATACGATCCAAGACTTGTAAAGGTTGAGGATACTTACTATATCATGTGGTGCCAGGATTTCTACGGTGCTGCTATCGGTTTGGCAAAGACAACAGATTTCAAGACCTTTACCCGTCTTGAAAATCCATTCCTGCCATTCAATCGTAATGCGGTTCTTTTCCCAAGAAAGATTAATGGCAACTACGTAATGTTAAGCAGACCTTCCGATTCCGGTCACACACCGTTCGGCGACATTTTCTTAAGCGAAAGCCCTGACCTCAAGTACTGGGGCAAGCACAGACATGTAATGGGCCGCAGCAGTGAGTGGTGGGAGTCCTTAAAGATTGGCGGCGGTGCAGCTCCAATCGAAACTTCCGAAGGTTGGTTAATGTTCTACCATGGTGTAAGCGGAACCTGTAACGGTTACGTATACTCCATCGGTGGTGCAATCCTTGATTTAGAGGATCCATCCAAGGTATTATACCGTTGTGAGACCTTCCTTCTCACTCCGGAAGAGTGGTATGAAGAGAGAGGCTTCGTTCCGAACGTATGCTTCCCATGTGCAACTCTTCATGACCCTGACACAGGAAGAATTGCCATCTACTACGGTGCTGCAGACAGCTATGTTGGTCTTGCATTCTGTCAGTTTGACGAAATCGTGGACTACATTAAGAAGCACAGCGTAACAAGATGGGATGATACCGATTTAGGTAGAAGATAATCTAATCACATTATCCTATAAAGCCGCAAGGCGGGTGATTTCGCCTGCTTTGCGGTTTTTTATTAAGCAGCTATTATACAATCGAACCATAGAACACCTCGCGGAGGAACAATGAGAAATATATCTGCAAAAGAATTAGTAAAAGAGATGAAGCTCGGATGGAATCTGGGCAATACCATGGACTGTGTAAATGACAGAATTGACAAAACATCCGCACCGGAAGCCTGGGAAACGGCCTGGGGCAATCCGGTAACAACAGAAAATTTGATAGCGAAATTAATTGCCGAGGGCTTTAACGTAATCCGTTATCCGGTTTCCTGGAGAAACCATTTGGGAGAAGCCCCGGAGTATACTATAAATGAATCTTGGATGGCCCGCATCAAAGAATTGGTGGACTGGGCTTATAACAGAGGCGCCTTTGTGATTTTAAACATACACCATGAGGGCTGGCATGACCCGTACTACGACAATTTGGAACCTGCATCTGCAAAGCTTCGGGCAGTGTGGAAGCAGATTGCCGAATATTTTATAGAGTATGACGAACATTTAATTTTTGAAGGCATGAATGAGCCGAGAAAGTGCGGTACACCGGTGGAATGGACCGGCGGCGACAAGGAAGGCTGGGATGTGGTAAATGCCTTAAATAAGGTATTTGTGGAAACCGTCCGCAGCACCGGCGGCAATAATGCAAACCGCAGCCTGATGATTCCAAGCTATGCGGCAAACTGTACTGTGGGTATCCGCCATTTGGAGATTCCGGAGGGGGATAACCACATTATCGCATCGGTACATGCTTATGAGCCAACGGATTTTGCGCTGAGTGTTCAGGGTCGCGGCCTTTGGAACCGTGATACTACGGTCATTGACCAACTGATGGTAGATTTGGAAGAATTATTTTTATCCAAAGACATTCCGGTTATTATCGGTGAATGCGGAGCCATGCATAAGTCGGTGGATGGCAACGAAGCTTCCCGTGCAGAATGGGCGGAATATTTCTTTAAGAGCACTAAAAACATCGGTGTGCCATGCGTTTGGTGGGACAACGGTTATGTGGAAGGCCGCGGAGAGCTCTTTGGTCTGATAGACCGGAGAACACTTCAGTGGCAATTCCCGCTGTTAATTGAAGGAATCAGGAAAGGATTGGAATAGCTATGAGACAGTTTGTTGATTTTGAAGCCGGAATTGTATTTCACGGAAATACAGAACGTATCGCAAAAGTTTTAAAGAAAGCAGAAAACAAAGAACCTATTACATTGGGCTATCTGGGAGGTTCCATTACCCAGGGCTCTCTGTCCTCCACGCCGGACACCTGCTACGCTGCCATGACAACCAAGTGGTGGCGCGAGCAGTATCCGGACACAACGTTTACCTATGTAAATGGCGGTATTGGCGGAACCACCTCCCAGTTTGGCGTGGCCCGTGTGGACAGTGATATTTTAGCCTATGAGCCTGACTTTGTTGTTATAGAATTTAGTGTAAATGATGACAACAGCCTTTTCTTCCGGGAAACCTACGAAGGTCTTGTAAGAAAGGTGTATTCTTCCAAAACGGCTCCGGCAGTGCTGTTAGTCCACAATATTTTCTATGAGGACGGCAGAAATGCCCAGGACCAGCATGAGACAGTGGGCCGCTACTACAACCTTCCTTGTCTCAGCATGAAGACCAGTGTATATCAGGCCATCGCCCACGGTAAGATTGCGGTAAGAGACGTTACT
This sequence comes from Lachnospiraceae bacterium, assembly GCA_045593825.1. Classification (GTDB taxonomy): domain Bacteria; phylum Bacillota; class Clostridia; order Lachnospirales; family Lachnospiraceae; genus SIG299. The sequence continues at coordinate 16,034 of JAZNXI010000053.1, read as the reverse complement.
CCGGACGACCTGCATCCAAATGATGCAGGCCATGCCTTGCTTTCAAACCTGATTACAAACTTCCTGGAAAAGGTGCAGAAGGAAGATGTGGCAGCAGTTGCCGATACTACAAGAGCAGCAGAAGAGCTTCCTGCACCAATCACTGCCAATGCGTACCAGAATTCCGTGCGTTATCAGGTGTATAATTCCAAGCCGGAGCTTAAGGGCTTTGTGGCAGATACAGAGGAACAAAAGCACATCTGGGAAATTTTTAGGCGTGGTTTTATCGGCAAAAAAGCCGGTGATGCCATTCGTTTTGAAATCGAAGGTACCGGTATTGCGGTGCAGTACCGGAAATCCGTAAAGCATCCGGCCTGTGTGGCAAAGGTTGTGTTAGACGGTGACGAAGCGAATGCTATGGTTCTTGACGGCAACTTTGATGAAACCTGGGGCGACTGCTTATATATCACAACCGTGGCAAAGCACATGGAAGACAAAGTACATACCGTAGAAATCACAATTACCGAAGGTGATGAAACCATGGTACCGTTTTATTTGGTATCGGTAATCGGTTCAAAATAACATTGGTATTGCGGAAAGGAAACAGGATAGCAATGGGAGATTTCGTAGAAAAAATGATTAAGAAAATGAATCCGGATGTGTTCGAGCTGGATATAAATCCGGACCATGAGTATCTGCAGTATATGGGCCGAATTGACTTCTCCAAAGAGGGAGGTCCGGAATTTGTATTTCCTTGTACATTTGTAAAAATCAAATTTAAAGGTACGTTTATCAGCGTTACCTTAACCAATACTAAAAATTGCTGGGACAATTTCATGGGCGTTATGTTAGACGGCGTGCAGAGCAAGTTCAAGCTGGACGACTGGGGAACCCGTGAATACGTTTTGGGAGAAAATTTAGAGGATACGGAGCATGAACTGATGCTGTTTAAGCGTCAGGATTCCTGTCATACAGTGCAGTTCCACGGCTTTACTTTAAACGGAGCGGCCAAGGTGCTTCCGTTGCCGGCGCTGCCAACCCGCCGCATTGAGGTGTACGGCGATTCGGTTTCTGCCGGAGAGGTCAGCGAGGCGGTGGGCTATGAAGGCCAGCCGGACCCGCAGACTAATGGTGAGCTTTCCAACAGCTATTATTCTTACTCCTGGACCCTGGCCAGAAAACTGGATGCCCAGCTGCACGATATTGCCCAGGGCGGCATCTGTCTTTTAGACGATGCGGGATGGTTTGCAGGACCGACTGCCTGCAAGGGTATGTTTTCCATGTATGATAAAATCCAGTACCATCCGGATCTTGGGGTGCAGAAGCGTTGGGATTTCAGCAAATATACCCCGGATGTGGTGATTGTGGCCATAGGCCAGAATGACAAGGACCCATACGATTACATGAAGGCGGATTACAATTCCGAGCAGTCTCTGTATTGGCGTTTGGCGTATAAGGACTTTATCGGTAAATTGAGAAAGCGTTATCCGGAGGCACACATCATTTTATCCACCACCATTTTGAATCATGAGGCAATTTGGGACGAAGCTATTGATGATGTTTGCAGTCAATTGCAAAAAACAGATGACAAAGTGCATCATTTCCTGTATAGTAATAATGGATGCGGAACCCACGGTCATATCCGAATTTCCGAGGCAGAAAAAATGGCAGAGGAACTGGCGGCATATATAGAGGAACTGGGAGTTTTCGAAGAAAAATAAACCAGAGGAGTGTTCATATTATGGGAAAAAGAGCATTAATTATATTGGCATGCGGAATGATTACGCTGGCAGGTCTCTGTGGCTGCAATTCCGCAAAGCAGACGGATCCGACGCCGACACCAACGGCAACAGCTACACCGGAACCTACGGCAACGCCTATGCCGGAATTAACCATCGCGGATATTTCTTCCATCGACCTGGTGGCAGATATGAAAATCGGATGGAATCTTGGTAACACGTTAGACGCAGTGGGCGGTATCGGTATTGCATCGGAAAGAGCCTGGGGCAATCCAAAAACCAAGCAGGAAATGATTGATAAGGTTTTGGAGGCCGGGTTTAATGTGGTTCGAATTCCGGTAACCTGGGACGGACATTTTGGTCCTGCACCGGAGTATAAAATCCATGATATCTGGCTGGCACGTGTTAAGGAAGTAGTAGATTACGCATACAATAAGGGAGCGTATGTCATCCTGAATACCCACCATGAGGAATGGTATATGCCAACAGAAGAGAACAAGGTGGCAAACGGAGAACAGCTGGCTGTTTTGTGGACCCAGATTGCGGAGTACTTTAAGGATTATGACGAACATCTGATTTTTGAAGGTTTAAACGAGCCGAGACTTCGCGGAACCTCCAAAGAGTGGTCCGGCGATGCTAAGGCAAGTGAAGTAATCAATTACTGGGAGCAGTTATTTGTGGATGCGGTACGTGCTACCGGCGGCAACAATACACTTCGCCACTTAATGATTACCGGCTACGCAGCATCTTCTTCTAAAGAGAATCTGGCAAAAATTAAACTGCCGGAGGATGAAAAACTGATTGTTTCCGTGCATGCGTATACACCATACAACTTTGCATTGAATACTCAGGGAACTTCCACCTGGGATGAATCCAAGAATGCCGGTGATATTGACTATTTAATGAAGGCCATTGATGATTTGTTTATCAGTAAGGGAATTCCGGTAATTATCGGCGAATTTGGTGCTATGAATAAGGAAAACGAGGATGAGCGCGTAGAATGGGCTACGTATTATCTTACAAAGGCAAAGGAAATCGGTGTTCCATGCGTATGGTGGGATAACAACGTATATTCCGGCGAGGGTGAGAAATTTGGCTTAGTAGACCGAAGAAACCTGACCTATCCTTATCCTGAGCTGTTGGAGGCCATGATGAAGGTAACATATCCGGATGGCATACCTACCATTGAGTAATTAGAATGAAATAAGGAAAAAAGCACATAATAACTGGTACTGTTAGTTTGGAAAAATTAGCAGTATCAGTTTTTTGTACTTATATTGTTAATTAATAAATTTAGGTTGATGAAAGCGCTTTCTTCTGTTACAATGGAGGCAATTAGAGAGAAAAAGAGAGGAATCCCCATGCGTAAAACTAAAATTATTTGTACCATTGGTCCGGCAAGTACCAATGAAGAAACTTTAACTAAAATGTTTGAAGCAGGCATGAACGTTGCCCGCATTAACTTTTCCCACGGTGATCATGCAGAGCAGCAGGCAAAAATTGACCTCATCAAAAAGGTCCGTGAAAAAATGAACCTGCCTATCGCTATTATGCTTGACACTAAGGGTCCGGAATACAGAATCAAAACCTTCAAAGATAAAAAGGTTGTGGTGAATGATGGCGACAAGTTTACCTTCACCACAGACGATATCGTAGGTGATGAAACCCGTGTTGCAGTTTCCTATAAGAATCTTATGAAGGAGTTAAACCCGGGCGACACCATTTTAGTATGCAACGGTCTGGTTTCCTTCCGTGTAGATGAAATTGTAAAGAACGATGCTGTTTGTACCGTTATCCACGGCGGCGAAATGTCCGACCGCAAGAGCATGAACTTCCCGAATCATGTGTTAAAGCAGGACTACTTAAGTGAGCAGGACAAGAAGGACTTACTGTTCGGTATCAAAAACGGTGTAGATTTCGTAGCGGCATCCTTCGTTTCCACCAAGCAGGATATGATTGACCTCCGTACCTTCTTAGATGAAAACGGTGGTGCGGATATCGACGTTATCGCCAAAATCGAAAACCGCTCCGGTATCGACCATATCGAAGAAATTTGTGAAATTGCCAACGGTATCATGGTTGCCCGTGGTGACCTCGGAGTAGAAATTCCGTTCATTGAGGTGCCGTATATCCAGAAGTACTTAATCAACAAGTACCGTCTGATGGGTACCAGAGTTATTACCGCAACCGAGATGTTAGAGTCCATGATTCACAATCCACGTCCGACCAGAGCAGAAATTTCTGACGTTGCAAACGCAGTTTATGACGGAACCTCCGCAGTTATGCTTTCCGGTGAAACTGCTGCCGGCAAATTCCCGGTAGATGCGGTGAAGAATATGGCGGAAATTGCAGAGTATACCGAGCAGCATATCAACTATATCAACCGTTTCCGCAGTGCGGAATTTACGATTAAAAACAATTTGGATGCCGTGTCCCACGGTACCTGTGCCATGGCCATTGACGTAAATGCCAAGTGTATCGTTGCCAGCTCCATCAGCGGCCGTACCGCCCGCATGGTCAGCCGGTTCCGTTGCCCAATGCCAATCCTTGGTTTAACTACCTCCGAGCGTGTATGGAGAAAGTTAAATTTAAGCTGGGGTGTGCTTCCTATGCTTACAGAGGAGTATACTTCCGTTGAGGTTATGTTCTACAATGGACTCCGCCAGGCAAAGAAGGCACTTGGTCTGAAGTCCGGCGACAATGTGGTGTTAACCGGCGGCCAGATTAATGGTCAGGTGGGAAATACCAATACCATCAAGATTGAAACAGTGAAGTAGACCGGGTGAAAAGCCCAGGCTTCCTATGATAGGTTGAATTTAATATCCCCCTGCGGCAATTTTATCCTTCCAAAACCCGCTCTCGCTAGCATCGAAACGCAGCGGTACTAGGCTCGTGCGACTTGAGTCGCATTACCTCGCCAAGGACCGGCGTTTCTCCAGCGTTTTGTTCGGATAAAATTGCCGCAGGGGGATTGTTAAATTAATTTTCAGGAAGCCTGGGCTTTTCGCCAGGGGTTTACTTCACTGTGTCAATCTCTGGGGTGAGGAAGGGTTCTACACTTCCGTATTCTTATATCGTTTCCTGTATTCTCCCGGTGTCAGACCGGTTTGTTTTTTAAAGGTTCTCCAGAAGTAGTTGTTATTTTCAAAACCGCAGTTTTTTGCAATTTCACAGGCATTTAAGTTAGTAAAACCGAGGTAGGATCGGGCTTTGTCGATGCGGATATGATTGATATATTCGATGGGTGTCATACCGACACAGGTGCGGGTAATCCGGGCAAGATGCTGGGGTGTAAGGTTTAAAAGGTGGCACAGTTCCGTCTCGCTGATAGGATTCATAAAGTGATGGTCCACGTAATCAGCCAAAAGGTTCATGTGTTTTTTGTAGATATTTTTCTTTTTTATCGTATTGGTTTCCTGCTGTTTTTCTTTTTGGTTTTTCAGGTTTAGTATTCCGGTTTGTTTAATAAATTCCATAATAAATTCCTGCACATGGGCAGAAGCATAGCAATTTCCGAGAATTTCATCATTCAGCAGTTCTTCTCTCATTTTATTCATTTGGATTTCCAGACCGGTAAGATTCCAAAGGTGGTAGGCACCGCCGGAAAGACCATATTTTTCGTACAATTGAGGTAAAAAATCACCCCGGGGCTCCATCCAGCGGATATCCCAGACAGAATCCTGTGGGTAATATTCGTGAGGGGTATGGGCCGGGATAAAAAATCCGTCGCCGGCAGGAATATCATATCTCTTGCCGTTCAAAATCAAGACACCGTCCCCTTTGGTACTATAAAAAAATTGGTCATATTCATGCCCCTCCGGCTTTACGGTTTTCGGCTGCAGTTCATGCTGGCCGATACTGTGAAGAAAAAAGGGCAAATCACTGACGGCAGTGGTGTCCGGATACATGTAATACCACATAGAAGCCTCCTTATAAAATGTTCAATCTGTTCAATAAAGATAATACCATTCCTTGTTTTATATGGCAATAGCTGATATTATCAAACCACAAAAATTCAATTTGTTCAATGGAGGGTTTACTATGAAAACAAAGAAGCTTTTAGTTATGTTATGTTTTGCATTGATTTTATTGGCAGCTTGCGGTGGCAAGGAGCAGGAGGCGGATCCAACCCCGACTGTAGCGCCAACGGAAACACCGACACCGGAACCAACGGCAACATCGACTCCAACCCCGACTCCGGGTCCGGCTTCTGCACGTTCCTTGAAGGAGCAGGGAAATCCGACGAAGATTTATCTTGCGGATATTGTAGAGGGCAAGGGCGACGACTGGAAGGCATGGATTAAGGTTTCTACCGCCTTTGACCCAAAGCTTTCGGTATACAGCTATGATTTGATTCCGGAAAATACGGAAGGTTTTGTGGTTAATTTTAAGGTAAAGGATATGGATTGTGGAGAACAGACCATGTACTGGTGCTATCAGTTTAAGACTGCCAGTGGAACTGTTGCTGTATGGAATACAAGCTCCACTGCTGATCAGCTGAAGATTACCGGAGACGGAACCTATCAGTTTGTATTTGATGCAATGAAGGCTGTAGGAGAACCGATTGTGCAGGTGGAATCCTTACAGATGGTATTTCCGGGTCTGACTGAAAAGACCACAACCATTGTGGAACTGACCGGTGCAAAGGCAGTAACGGATGTGGCGGACCTTTCCTTCTTTAAGACCGGCAAGGTCGAAGAGTAAATTGGAAGTGTAGTTTTGTACGATAGGAGAAGATATATATGAAAAGAAAGAAAAGAAGGGCGTCCGTTTTGGCAGCATTGCTGGCAGCCGTTTTGGCAATTACTCCGGCGGGAACTGCATATGCGGCAGATGGTCAGAACCTGACGCCAACGGATAATATACGTAAATTTGATTTAGGCTCCGCAGATGTGGGCGGAACCGGCGTAGAGGGCACCAGCAACTGGATTAAAATTGTGCAAAATTCCAATAAAAAGAAGCTGTTTGAGGATGTTCCGAAGGGAACCGACGTGGCAGCAATTCAGGTAACCTTTGAGATTTCCAACTGGTCCGGTGTGGAGTTCCCTGTAACCTGGGGATGTAATATTAACTTTGCTGGAGACGGTAGAAGCACCTGGTGCGGTACTTCCATGTACGAAGGGTTTTCCACCTATGTCATTGACAGGGACGGTGAATTTACCGTAACCTGTGATTTTGCAACCCTTTGCAAGCAGAATAACAAAACCGGTATTGAGTGGCTTCAGACCTGTGAAATGGTAATCGGCAACTTAACCGAAGGTGACAAAACCATGATTGAAATTAAGGAAGCAGTGATGTATTTGCCGGGAGAAACTATTCCGGCAGACAATGCCACAAAAACAGGCAATCCACCGGCGGAGCCAACGGTAACCGTGGATACCATTGTGATTGACCCGATGAATATGAGTCAGACTAACGGTGGTGTGTTTGAAGGATGGGGTACCAGTCTTTGCTGGTACGGTAACCGTATCGGGGGTTCCGAGCAGGCAAGCAATCAGGCGGCAGAGCTGTTATACAATGCCCAAACAGGTCTTGGTCTGAATATAATCCGTTATAACGTGGGTGGCGGTGACGACCCGACCCATACCCATATCAAGCGTTCCGACTCCAATATGCCGGGCTATTGGACCAACTATGACGCATCCACAGGCACTTTTGAGTATGATTTCACGAAGGATGCCAACCAGAGAAATGTGCTGTTGAAATCCATCGAACAGTGTCCGGATATGCTGGTGGAAATGTTCTCTAATTCTGCGCCTTATTTTATGACAAGAAGCGGCTGTACATCCGGTACCACCGATAATGTGAAGAGCAATATTACGCTGAACAAAATGTCTGCCTTTGCAGATTATATGGCAACCGTGGTAAAGCATTATGTGGATGAAGGCATCAATGTGGTCAGCCTGGAACCGATGAATGAGCCTTCTAATGGCTGGAACGTGAGCCATTATGGTGTAAAGCAGGAGGGCTGTTCCGTGGAGGCAGGTTCTGAGCAGTCCGCCATGATTTCCATGATGCATACAGCAATGGAAAAACACGGTCTTTCCGGCATTGCGCTTGCAGGCTGTGATGAAACAAATGATACAACAACAAATCAGTCCATCAAGAAGATGTCCGCGGACTCTTTAGCACTGTTAGACCAGATTAATACCCACACCTACTCCAGAAATGCGGTATCCAGCCAGAAGCTTTATAAAACTGCGTTACAGCTGAACAAAAAGCTTTGGATGACAGAAACCGATAACGGCGGAGTTCTTGGCGATAATGCAGGAGAAATGGGAGCAGCCCTTAATTTTGCCAGTCAGATTACGGCAGATTTAAACAATCTTCAGCCTTCTGCCTGGATTATGTGGCAGGCTATTGGCTCGTACTGTGATGCGGAAAATGAGTTCGACCCGGATAGTCTGGACCGGAAAACACTGGATACCAACGGTTTCTGGGGTGTCTGCTATGCAGATATGAATGAAGAAACCATTGTAAAGACCAAGAAGTACTACGGTTTTGGCCAGTATACAAAGTATATCCGTCCGGGAGATACGCTCATTGCTACGAAGGATGGAAAAACCACGGCGGCGTACAGTGCTGCGGATGGTCAGGTTAAAATTGTGACATATAACACCGGTGCGGCAGACAGAGAAGTAAGTTTTGACCTGACCGCTTTTGATAACCCGGGAACCACAGTTTCCGTTATCCGCACCAGCGGTGACTATACTTCCGGCGAAAACTGGGCAGTGTTGGAAAACCTGAAGGTAGAGGATGGTAAAATCAGGGCTGCCGTTAAGGGCAATTCTATTACTACATTTGTTGTAGACGGCGTGAGCCATGATATGGCAGCGGTGTTAACGGCGCTTAGTCAGCAGACGGAGGAACCGGAAGACCCGGCAGAAGTAAAGGTAGTAGAATTAGTAGCAGGAAGACCGATTCCTGCCGTAGACAGTGTAACAGGACGCATTTGTTTTGCCAGCAGTGACTGGAGCTACACGGTTATGGAAAATGATGCCACAACAAAGACCGGCATGACAGTGAGCACCATGGAGAATGGTTCCTATTCTCTGACACTTCCTGCTCCGGGCGGAGATACTACGGTAATCGGTGCAACGGTATTTTGCATGGACCTGGTAGGATATGCAAAAGAGCTGACCGGAATCGATGCGACTCAGCTAAAAACCGATGCGGAAATGGCGGCATATAATAATCAGATTGCAACTACCGTACGGGCAACCGTAACCTCTGTAGTCCAGGATGGTGTGGAAATGGATTTGAATGCAGCTAAAGTGGTTGTGGGAGATACGGAAGCAAACGGTAACTTACGTATTGAGCTTTACAACATGTACGGACCAACTGCGGAAGATGCCGCTGTAGAACCGGATGCCATTGAGTTTGCAGAAGCCCTTACTATCAACTTTATGATTGAACTGGCAGAACTGTCTGCAACAGAGAAGATAGAATGGCCTGTAGTTGAGGAACCGGAGGAAACTCCTGCGCCGACCGCAACAGAGGCACCGGAGCCTACAGAGACACCGGAACCAACTGCAGAACCGACCGCGGAACCGACGGAGGTGCCTGCAGCAACCGAAGCACCGGCTGAAGATGAAAGTTCCGGCAGCGATACAGATGCCGGTGTGTCCGGTAATGCGGAAGAACCAAAAAGCAATACAGGAATCATTGTAGCAACTGCTGTAATTGCGGTAGCAGTGCTTGCAGTGGCAGTATTCTTTGTACTTAAAAAGAAAAAATAATTAGCTTATACCAAGAAAACACGCAGCAGTGAAGAGCTTGATTCTTCATTTGCTGCGTGTTATTTATGTAGATTTTATTTATACACGATCTTTAACGGATGTGCTTCTCCATTCTCAAACACTTCCGCGTACCATTCTGCATTGCTTGTAGTAACCACAAACTCTGTTACTTTACCTTCATTCCAAGCCAGGGTTGCTTCTGCGTTGCCCGGCAGGCGTACGCCTTCGATTCGGCCGCACGGCCACTGCTTTGGCAGGGCAGGCAGCAGGAAGATTTTACCGTTGCGGGCCTGAATCAGCATTTCCACAATCGCTGCGGTGGCGCCGAAGTTTCCGTCAATCTGGAACGGCGGATGGTTGTCAAACAGGTTGCTTAAGGTGGAGTTGCTAAAGAGCTTCTTTAAGGTATCATATACCTTGTCGCCTTTTTGCAGGCGGGCGTACAGGTTGATAATCCATGCGCAGCTCCAGCCGGTGTGTCCGCCACCCATGGAGAGACGACGTTCCAGCGTTTTTTCCGCGGCGGCGGTGAGCTCCGGAGTTTCTTCCAAAGTAATCTGGTTGGATGGGTATAAGCCAAACAGGTGGGAAATATGGCGGTGTCCCGGCTCTGCCTCTTCATATTCCTTATCCCACTCCATGAGGGTACCGTTAGAAGCAATCCGGGTTGGATGCAGGCGGGACAGCTGATATTTGATTTTTTCATTCAGCTCGTCTTCCACGCCAAGGATTTTTGCTGCTTCAATACACTGGGTAAACAAATCACGTAAAATCTGGTTGTCCATGGTAACGCCGGCAGAGTTACAGCCACGTTCTCCGCTTGGGAGAATAAAGGTATTTTCCGGAGAAACGGAAGGACAGGTTACCAGGTAGCCTTCGTGTTCAATCATAAAGTCGATGAAGAACAGGGCTGCCTCACGCATAATAGGAAAGGCTTCCTGTAAAAATTCTTTATCCTGGGTATATACATAGTGGGTCCACTGGTGAGTACACAGCCATGCGGCGCCCATGACCCAGTAGGTGCCCGGAATCCACAAATCCTGTGGTGCGGTGTCGCCCCATATATCGGTGTTGTGATGGGCAACAAAGCCCCGGCAGCCGTACATTTTTTCTGCGGTGACACGACCGTGTTCTACCATGCGTTTGATGTGCTCCAGCAGTGCGGTATGGCACTCGGACAGGTTACAGGTTTCCGCCGGCCAGTAGTTCATCTGGGCATTGATGTTGATGGTGTATTTACTTCCCCACGGTGGGGTGAAGTCCTTACACCAGATGCCCTGTAAGTTGGCAGGCAGGGTGCCCGGACGGCTGGAGGAAATCAGCAGGTAACGGCCGAAATCGAAATAGGTCTCCACCAGGGAACTTGGAATTTCACCGTCTTTCACACTTGCAAGAAGCTCGCCCGTTGGAATACCGGAAATGTTTGCATGCTTTGATGCATTGGTGGAAAAGGTCTTTATTTCCTCGTTATTGTAAAGTTCTAAGCTTACACGGTTAAAGTAACTTTGATAGTCTTTGATATGCTCTTCTTTTAATTCCTCATAGTTTTTTGCCATGCCCTCAGCAAGCTTTTTGTTGACGTAGCTTTCCGGCTCCTCACCCCAAAAGTCGGTGGCAGCGCAGTAATATAAGGTTACCTCGTCGGCATCTTCTGCAACCAAGGAGCGCCCCATAGCGTAGAGCTTGCCGCCTTTTGCGGTGCCGGTAACCTTGGTGTAGAAATTGAGGCCGTCGTCTGCAAGCTTTCCCCATAAAGCTACACCATTGTCATTTGTGCGCATGGTGCCGCCAAAGAAATGCCAGCGCTCCATTTTTGCCTGGAAATTCAGTTTCTTTTCTCCGGTGGCTTTCATGTGGATTACCAACAGGTTTGCCGGTGCGGAAATAAAATATTCTTTCTCGTAAGAAGTATCTGCGGTGCGGTAGGATGTGGTGCACACAGCAGTACTTAAATCTAATTCTCTGCGGTATTCTAAAACTTCTCCCGGGTCTTTCTGGTCAATCATCAAATCGCCCAGAGTCTGGTAGACTCTCATATCGTTTGGACATCCGGCAAAGGCAAGCTGCATCAGTTCCTCTGCCTCGGAAATTTTGCCCTCTAAAATAAGTTTGCGGACCTTTGGCAGGGCTTCCTTTGCGTCCGGATTGTTACGGTCGGAATATCCGCCGGACCACATGGTTTCTTCGTTCAAGGCGATCTGGTCACGGACGGTGCCGCCGTAAATCATGGCGCCCAGTTTTCCGTTGCCCAGGGGAAGGGCTTCTTCCCAGATGCCTGCCGGTTTGTTGAACCAAATTGTTCTCATGGTGTTTGTCTCCTGTCTTTAAAATGATATGTAAAGTGAATAACGTTCAATGTACAAAAACAGTATACAATATTCGTCCTCAATAAAATAGCGCAATTATTAGTGAGTTTGTACGGTATTTCCTCAATTTTTGCGATATTCAGCCGGGGACAGGCCTTCGTGGCGTTTAAATACCGTGCTGAAGTATCCGGCATCCGGGAATCCGCAACGGGTACCGATTTCAGCGATAGAGGTATCTGTGTGCCGCAGCAGGTTTTTGGCTTCGCCCAGACGGCGGTAGGTCAGATATTCTGTCGGCCGCATGTGCATGGTTTCTTTAAAAATCCGGCACAGGTGCTGGGGAGAAATGCCTGCCAGTTCTGCAAGGACGGTGATGGAAAAATCCTCGGAAAAGTGATCGTCAATATAGTTAAGAATCGGCATCAGCTGCTTGCTTTTGTCGGTGCCCCGGTCGGTGCTTTTGGTAACGGTTTGCCGGTAAAACTCAAGAAGATAGTCATACATCAGGCCGGAGCAGGTATAATCACCAAAGACTTTGTCGGTTTTCTGCGCTACAAACATTTTGTTGAATAGTTTGTCTAATGTGCTGCTGTCTGTCGGGGTGCAGCAGATGGGTTGGGTAAGCCCCAGTTCTTTTTTTATCTGCGCACAGGAGAGTCCGTCAAACACCACCCAGGTTACTTCCCAGGTTTCCGTCACCGGAAAATATTCGTGGGGAACCGCATTGGGAAGAAAGAAAAAACTGCCGGGCGGAAGGGAAATGGTAGCTCCTTCTGTTTTCAGGCAGCCTTGTCCGCTGACGCTGTGTAAAATCTGGTTCCAGTAATAGCCTTCCGGCCGGTGAACGTGTCCCTGATACTCCGTGCCGCCAATTCCTGCAAGGTGAATAGGGAGCTGCCATACGTTTGGGTTGGAAGGATAAATGCTTTGATTTACAGGCATAAAGAGGGGGTCTCCTTTCCGGTTTATAATACTAATTACAGTATAGCATAAACCAAATGAATTGGCTACATGATTTTGAAATCTGAACATTGATATTCTCTGAGAAAGTGCGATAAATAAAGCGATTCTTGAAATATAACTTTTGTGTTTTGAACATGAGGCAACGGATTTGTTCAGAATTTGAAATTGCGTATACTGTGCAAAAATGGTATGCTGAACATAACAAAAACCGTGAATCAGGGAAAGGAGTTTATCTTATGAACACACCTTTAGCACATACCCCGCCAATGGGCTGGAATTCCTGGAATACCTTTGGCTGGAACATTAACGAAGAATTGATTAAAACCGCAGCGGATGCTTTTGTGGAAACCGGGTTAAAGGATGCCGGCTATGAGTACATTGTTATTGACGACTGCTGGAGCGAAAAGCAGCGTGATGAAAACGGCAGACTGGTGCCGGATAAAAATAAATTCCCGAACGGTATTAAGCCGGTGGCAGATTATATCCATTCCAAGGGATTAAAGTTTGGTATTTACTCTTGTGCGGGAACCCATACCTGCGCCGGTTATCCGGGCAGCTTTGAGCATGAATTTGATGATGCGGAAACCTTCGCTGAGTGGGGCGTGGATTACTTAAAATATGACTACTGCTATAAGCCAAAGAGCGCGGACGGTGAAAACCTTTATAAGCGCATGGCCATGGCACTCCGCAACTGCGGCAGGGATATTGTGTTCTCTGCTTGTAACTGGGGAAATGACGGCGTGTTAAACTGGATCAGAGAGTCCGGTGCCCATTTATTCCGTTCCACCGGAGACATTCAGGATAACTGGCTGTCCATCCAGAATATTGTGGAATCCCAGCTGACTCACGAGGCGTACAGCGGTGTGTACTGCCACAACGATATGGATATGTTGGTGGTAGGTATGCACGGCAAGGGTGATAATACGGAAGTACTTGGTAAGGTAGTCGGCGGCTGTACCGATGTGGAATACAAAACCCATTTTGCTCTTTGGGCAATGAAGAATTCTCCGCTGATGATTGGCTGCGATGTCCGTAAGATGACTGCGGAAACCAAGGAAATCTTAACAAATGCAGATATCATCGCCATCAATCAGGACATGGAATGCCGCGGACCATACTGCATCCGCCAGTGGAACAATCCGGAAAAAGTATTTGCATTAGTAAAGCCTTTATGCGGCGGAGATTATGCCATCGGTATGTTTAACTTTAGTGATAAGACCAGTGAAATGTCCTTACAGTTCTTTGATATCGGACTGCCTACCTCCTCTGGCAGAGGATTAGAATTGTATGACTGTCATTCTCACGAAACTATAGGAACCTTTACGGAACGCTATGCAGCTCAGATTCCTTCCCACGATTGCTTAGTGTTCCGTGCCAAGGTGGTAAAGAAGTAATGGCAAATTATAAAACCTGCAAAGAATGCGGGGCGGAGCTTTTGGCGGATGACATTGCCATCCACCGCAAGCTGGTGCTCCGGAATGCGGAAGAATTTTTTTGCATCGATTGTCTGGCGGCTAGGCTTTCCTGCACTCGTGCGGACATCGAGAAACTGATACAGTATTACAGAGACAGCGGAGAGTGTACGCTGTTCCGATAAGGAGGATTTCATGAGAAAATTAGGAATGATTTTGTGCATGGCGGCAATGATGTCTATGGCGGCATGCGGAACAAAGAACGACAATCCGGAAACTCCGGAACCAACCGTAAATGCAGGTCAAAGTGTTGACGGTACAGAAAACGTTGCTCCGACGGAAGCTCCAAAGCGTACCACGGTTCCGGCCCGTACCGAGTACTTAACTGAGGAAGATATGCAAACCGCAAGTCCTTGGCAGACATGTGATAATGCGGCACTGGCAGCAGTAATGAAAAAAGCAGAGGCCGGTGAGCCGGTAACTATTGCTACCCTTGGTGGTTCCATTACCCAGGGCACTATTTCAAACGGCGCCAAGGATAGCCAGGTGCAAACAAAATCCTGCTATGCAGACATTTTCTTTGCCTGGTGGAAGGAAACCTTCCCACAGTCCGAGATTACGGTGGTGAATGCAGGAATCGGTGCTACGGACTCCTATCTCGGAGTACACCGTCTGCAGGAGGATGTGCTTAACTACAATCCGGACGTGGTATTGGTGGAGTATTCCGTAAATGACGGTGGCAACAACACGTTTAAAATTACTTATGACAATTTAGTATACAAAATGGCAACCATGGAGGATGCACCGGCGGTAATGCTTCTGTTTATGGGTCAGACCAATTTGTCCTCTGCCCAGAACGTGCATCAGCTGGTGGGCTTCCAGTATGGTTTTCCGATGGTCAGCTATCTGAATTTATTATCCGGCTGGTTTGATTCCGGCCGTTATACCGAAAAGGATTTGTCCGGCGATGTGACCCATCCGTCAGCGTTAGGCCATGCCATTGTGGGAGAAATTCTCTGGAAGTATTTGAATCAGGTATATGCAGAACTGGATTCCTACGGGGAACCGGTGAAGTTTGATAAAAAGATATTTACTAAGGCAAAGTATCTGGATGCAGAGCTTGCCGGTGTGGGAGACATTACACCGGAAAATATGGGCTCCTTCACAGAAAACGGCAAGGATTTTAACGGCTGGGGCGACGTTTGGAAAACAACCGACGGCGACGGCAATCTTGTTTTCAAAATTAAGTGTAGAAATTTAGGTATTTTATTCTGGCGTTCCACCGGCACGTCCTACGGAAATTACGAGGTTTTGGTAGACGGTGTCAGCGTGGCGACCCTGCAGGGTGAATTTCCGGGAGGCTGGGGCAATTATGCACAGTCCCAGGAAGTGTTTACTTCTGACGAGGAAGCAGAACATACCATAATCATTAAAAAGGCGGCAAATTCCAAGGGTGATGATTTTGCAGTGCTTCGCCTGATGATTTCCCACTAATGGGTTGTTTGTATAATTAGAAGGAGGTATCTCATGAAAAAATTGGGTTTTATATTGTGTATAACTTTACTTCTGGCATTTTCTGCTTGTGGAAAAACAGAGGATACTAACGGGGCAGCAACACCTGAACCCACAACAACGGAAAATAATTCGGGTAATCCGGCGGAAGCAACCAAGGCGCCAGCAGAAACAATAGCGCCAACCGCAGCACCAACCGAGGCGGCACCGGATGTGTGGGTAATGGAAGAAGCACCGGCCATCCGCAATTCTCTTTCCGAAGAGGAAAAGTTAACCCGCCAGAATGCGATTTTGGAAAAGGGAACTTTATTGTTTTCCGACAAGACCAACAAGGGTTATTACCCAAGTGATATTTCCTGGCTTACCGGCGCAGGCATGGAAGAC
>JAZNXI010000052.1:0-11754 GCA_045593825.1 Lachnospiraceae bacterium | reverse complement strand
TGAGCTTATTCAAGGATATTACAGATGAATTAGAACAGGCTGTAAATGACATTGAAGTAGAACAGACCGAAGAAGATGAAGATTTATTTGCAATCCTTTCGGAAGGAGACGACGTAGAGGTTGATCAGGAGTTGTTAAATTCCATGCTGGAGGACGAAGAGTATACAGAAGAAGTTGAGGAAGAAGAACCTGTAGCTGAACCTGTAACAGAGACTCCTGCAGTTGAAGAAACTCCTGAAGTAAAAGAAGAGCCAAAACGTGAGGTTTCTGAAGAAGACAGAAATGCAGTAACTGTAATCACCAAGGGAACCACCATCAACGGCAGCATTATTTCCGACTGTTCTTTAGATGTTATGGGTACTATCAACGGTGACATTGAATGTTTAGGAAAGCTTACTATTTCCGGTAAGGTAACAGGTAATTCCTTGGCATCTGAAATTGTTGTGAATACAGACCGTTTAGAGGGCTCCGTAGTCAGTGAAGGTGCAGTTAAGGTTGGCCTCGGAACAGTAGTTATAGGTGATGTAACAGCTGCATCCGCAGTATTTGCCGGTGCGGTTAAGGGCGAAATCGATGTTAAGGGTCCGGTTGTTTTAGACTCCACAGCAATTATTAAGGGTAACATTAAGGCTAAATCCATCCAGATGGCAAACGGTGCGGTTATGGACGGTTTCTGTTCCTTAAGCTACGCAGATCTTAAGATTGATGATATTTTCGAATAAAGAGAGGCTAAACATGGATAAGTACAACAGAGTATTATTAAAATTAAGCGGCGAAGCTTTAGCCGGAGAAAAGCACACCGGTTTTGATGAAGCAACCTGCATCGAAGTAGGTAAGCAGGTTAAAACATTGGTAGAGCAGGGAGTGCAGGTTGCAATCGTTATTGGCGGCGGCAATTTCTGGAGAGGCAGAACCTCTGAAACCATCGACCGTGTTAAGGCAGACCAAATCGGTATGTTGGCAACCGTAATGAACTGTATTTATGTTTCCGACATTTTCCGTTATCTTGGTTTAAATACAAAGGTTTACACACCTTTTGCATGCGGAGGAATGACAACCCTGTTTTCCAAGGATGATGCCATGAAGGAATTAAATAACGGAACTGTAGTATTCTGTGCCGGAGGCACCGGACACCCATATTTCTCTACAGACTCCGCAACATCCCTTCGTGCCATTGAACTGGAATGCGATATCATTCTTATGGCAAAGGCAATCGACGGCGTATACGACAGCGATCCAAAAAAGAACCCTAACGCTAAGAAGTTTGAAACATTGGCGGTTAGTGAAATCGTAGACAATAAACTGGGTGTTATCGATTTAACTTCTGCGGTTCTTTGTTTAGAAAATAAAATGCCGCTGCTGATTTTCTCCTTAAACGAAGAGAACAGCATTGTAGAAGCAGCTATGGGCAAGAGTAACGGTACTGTAATTACAGTATAGGTATAAATTTTTAGGAGGAAAAATATAATGAATGAAAGAGTAAAACCATTTGAAGATAAGATGAACAAGACATTAGAAGTTTTAAAGGAAGAGTACGCATCCGTACGTGCGGGCCGTGCTAATCCACACCTTTTAGATAAGCTCCGTGTAGATTACTACGGCACACCATCCCCAATCCAGTCCGTAGCAAATATTTCTGTTCCGGAAGCAAGAGTTATCCAGATCCAGCCTTGGGAATCCAAGATGATTAAAGAAATTGAAAAGGCTATTTTAGCATCCGATATCGGTATCACTCCTGGTAACGACGGCAAGATTATCCGTCTTGTTTTCCCTGAGCTTACCGAAGACCGCCGTAAGGAACTGGTTAAGGATATCAAGAAGAAAGCAGAAGCAGCCAAGGTTGCAGTCCGCAATGTAAGAAGAGACGCTAATGACGCTATTAAGAAAGCAGCAAAGGCAAGTGAAATTTCCGAAGATGAGCAGAAGCAGATTGAAGACGAAATCCAGAAGTTAACAGATAAGTTTGTTGCTGAAATTGATAAGAGCACAGACGCAAAGACAAACGAAATCATGACTGTATAATAGTATAGTTTAAGAAGCAGTGGACGCTTCCGAAAGATAAGGAAGCGTCCATTTCCTTATGAAAGGGTGGAACCTATGGCAAAGAAGTTAAATCCGGAATGGAAGATACCGGAGCATGTTGCAATTATAATGGACGGTAACGGCCGTTGGGCAAAAAAAAGAGGACTTCCTCGTAATATGGGACACCGTCAGGGTGGCAAAACAGTAGAGCTTATTTGTGAAGAGGCTTATAAATTAGGCATTAAATATATTACAGTGTATGCTTTTTCTACAGAAAACTGGAGCAGACCGGAGGATGAGGTGTCTGCTTTAATGAATCTGCTTCGCAATTATATGAAAGACTGTGTAAAACAGGCAGAAAAAAATAAAATGCGGGTAAAGGTAATCGGCGATATTTCCCGCTTGGACGCGGATTTGCAGGAAAGTATCCGTGTACTTGAAAAAGAATCTGAAAAAAATACCGGTTTACGGTTTCAAATAGCATTAAACTATGGCGGCAGGGATGAGCTTTTACGTGCAGTAAAGCAGATGTGCAAAGACGTTAAAGATAATGAACTGACAGAAGAAGCAATTACGGCAGAAGTACTTTCTTCTTATCTGGATACAGCAGGTATTCCTGATCCTGATTTAATGATCCGGACCAGCGGAGAACAAAGAATTTCTAACTTTCTGTTGTGGCAGCTTGCTTATACAGAGTTTTATTTCCCGGATGTTTTATGGCCGGATTTTGGCAAAGACGATTTGATTGATGCAATTGAGTATTATAATACAAGAGAACGTAGATACGGAGGCGTAACAAATGTTTAAAACCAGATTGCTCAGCGGCATTGTGTTGATGGCCCTGGCCCTGCTTTTTCTGATTATGGGTGGAAATATGCTTTTAGTGGCAACCGCATTTCTTTCTCTCGTTGGAATGATGGAATTTATGCGTATGGCTAAAGTGCATAAAACGCCATTGGCTGTGCTTGGTTATGGAGCTGTGACCGCGCTATATGTGCTTTTGTTTATCGGCAATATGGATAAATTTATGACAGTTATTGTTATATATTTAATGGCACTTATGGCAATTTATGTTGTGACATTTCCTAAATTCAGTGTAGAACAAATCTTTTTTCCGTGGTTTGGATTTTTCTATGCGGGACTTTTGATTTCTTATATTTATCAGGTGCGTGAGCTTCCCGGCGGAGTATTCAGTGTATGGTTGATATTTATTGCAGCCTGGGGGTCTGATACTTGTGCCTATTGTGCAGGTATGTTATTTGGAAAACATAAAGCGTTTCCTGTGCTTAGTCCCAAAAAAACTTGGGAAGGATGTATTGGTGGTGTTGCAGGTGCGGCAATAATTGCGGTTTTATATTGCCTGATTACCAATAATCTGTTTGGTCAAAACTTTTCAATGATTCAGTTTGCTATTGTATGTGCTTGTGGAGCAGTGATTTCCCAAATTGGTGATTTAGCTGCATCTGCTATGAAACGTAATAAAGAAATAAAGGATTACGGTAAACTGATTCCGGGCCACGGTGGTGTATTAGACCGTTTTGACAGTATTATTTTTGTAGCACCGATTGTTTATTATTTATTAAAGATGACAGCATAAAATGCGGTTATCCGGAAAGTGTGAGTAACCTATGAAAACAATTTCTATTCTTGGTTCTACCGGTTCGATAGGTACACAGACCTTAGACGTAGTTAGAACCAATCAGGATATTAAAGTAGAAGCTTTGGCGGCCGGTAGAAACATTGGTCTGCTTTTGGAGCAGATAAAAGAATTTCATCCAAGGCTGGTTTGTGTGTTTGAACCGGAAAAGGCAAAGGAACTGGAAGAAATAATTAAAAAAGAGCAGTTGCAGGTAGAAGTAACAACCGGTATGGATGGTTTACTTGCCTGTGCCACTGTTTCAGAGGCTGAAATGGTTGTTACTGCATTTGTAGGCATGATTGGCATCCGGCCAACCATTGAGGCAATTAAAGCAGGAAAGCACATTGCACTTGCAAATAAAGAAACACTTGTTACTGCGGGTCATATTATTATGCCTTTGGCAAAGCAGATGGGTGTTTCCATTTTGCCGGTAGACAGCGAGCATTCTGCAATTTTCCAGTCATTACAGGGCAATGCAGGTAATAAAATCAGCCGCATTCTTTTAACAGCATCCGGTGGACCGTTCCGTGGCAGAACAAAAGAAGAATTAAAAAATGTACAGGTAGAAGATGCTTTGAAGCATCCAAACTGGTCCATGGGCAGAAAAATAACCATTGATTCTTCCACATTGGTAAATAAAGGTCTGGAAGTAATTGAGGCAAAGTGGCTGTTTGATGCAGATGCAGATAAGATTCAGGTGGTGGTTCATCCGCAGAGCATTATTCATTCTATGATTGAGTACGAAGACGGTGCAGTTATTGCGCAGCTGGGCACTCCGGATATGAAGCTTCCTATCCAATATGCTTTGTATTATCCGGTGCGGAAAGGTCCTACTTCTGCAAAGCTTGATTTTGCAAAGCTTCGGGCTCTGGAATTTTTTGAACCGGATACCGAAGTCTTCCCGGCACTTTCCATGGCGTATGAAGCCCTTCGTATCGGTGGAAGCATGCCAACGGTATATAATGCGGCTAATGAATGGTCAGTTGCTGCATTTTTAGACCGTAAAATCGGATATACTGATATTGTCGAAAATATCCGTAAAGAGATGGAAGCACATCGGAATATTACAAATCCATCCTTAGAAGAGATTTTAGAAACAGAAGCAGAAGTTTATCGTCGGTTGAACCGGTAAAAACATGCGTATATATGGCTTTTGCATAGACAGAAAGGATTTTTATGAGTATTATCGTTGCTATATTAGTTTTTAGTATTATTATCATTATTCATGAGCTGGGGCATTTTCTTCTGGCAAAGAAAAATGGTATCGGAGTTGTAGAATTTTCCATTGGACTTGGTCCTACCATATGGGGTATTAAAAAAGGGGAAACCAAGTTTTCCATTAAGCTGCTTCCCTTCGGAGGATTATGCCAGATGGTGGGAGAGGACACCGACCAGAATACCTTAGCAGAAAACGCTTTTTATTCGAAAGGGGTATGGCAGAGATTTTCTGTTGTATTTGCAGGACCGTTTTTTAATTTTATCCTTGCCTTTGCGTTATCTGTTTTCGTTATAGGATTTGTTGGTTATGATGCTCCTGCCGTAGTATCTGTTGTTTCCGGTTCCGCAGCAGATGAAGCGGGATTGCAGGCAGGAGATATTATTAAAAAAATCGGAAAAGATAAGGTATCCATTGGTAGAGAGGTGGATTCGTACTTCCTTTATAATAAACTTACCTCTGAACCAATTGAAATTATATATGAACGAGATGGAAATGTTGATTCTACAACGTTAGAACCAAAGATGACCAAGCAATATCTTCTTGGTTTCAATTATTTACCAAATACACAGGCCGCTGAAATCAAGGGTGTTTCCGAAAATTATCCGATGCATCAGGCAGGGCTGCTTCCGGGAGATATCATTACTCATATAAATGGTGTAATAATTCCTACAGGAGAAGAATTGTCTGTTTATATGGATGCGCATCCGTTGGATGGTTCCGTGGTTTCGGTTACTTATGATAGAAAAACAGAATCCGGAGACTTTTTGTCTACAACTGTAGAAGTGACTCCTATGCTTGCACAAGAGGCTTATAGTGTTGGCTTTGCATACAATTTAGCACGTGAAAAAACCGGTGTATTACAAACAATCAAGTACAGTGTGATTGAAGTAAAATACTGGATTGTAACCACGGTAAAAAATCTTGGTTTATTGATTACCGGTCAGCTTAGTTCCAACGATGTAGGTGGCCCGGTTGCAATTATCGGAACCATCGGAGATGTATATGAGCAGACGGCAGAAGATGGTAATGCCTTGGATGTAGTGCTTCAAATGGCATACATTACCATTTTGCTCAGTGCCAACCTCGGTGTTATGAACCTGCTTCCGATTCCTGCGTTAGATGGCGGAAAACTTTTGTTTACGTTAATTGAAGCAGTCAGAGGAAAACCTATTGACCGTGAAAAAGAAGGTCTGGTTCATTTAATCGGTATGGTGCTTTTAATGCTGTTAATGGTATTTATTTTCTTTAACGATATTAAAAATATTTTCTTTAAGTAAGAAATTTGCTTAGAAAGAAGAGGCTTGTTTATGGGCTGGTTAACAGAAGGAAACAATAGAAAACAGACAAAAGAAATTAAAATTGGAAATGTATGGATTGGTGGCAGTCATCCCATTGCCATCCAGTCTATGACCAATACAAAAACCGAAGATGTAAAAGCTACGGTACAGCAGATTCTTGCCTTAGAGGCTGCAGGCTGCGAAATTATCCGTTGTGCAGCACCTACCATGGAGGCGGCTCTTGCTTTTAAAGAGATTAAGAAGCAGATTCATATTCCGCTGGTGGCAGACATTCATTTTGACTATCGTCTTGCTATTGCCGCTATGGAGAACGGAGCGGATAAAGTACGTATAAATCCGGGTAATATCGGGTCTGCTGAAAAAATTAAAGCAGTGGTGGATGTAGCAAGGGAACGTAATATTCCGCTTCGTGTGGGAGTAAATTCCGGTTCCTTAGAAAAGAATTTAATTGAAAAATACGGTGGTGTCACTGCGGAAGGCTTGGTAGAAAGTGCCTTGCATCAGGCGGAACTCATTGAGGATATGGGATATGACAATCTGGTTATCAGTATTAAATCTTCCGATGTTCTTATGTGTGTAAAAGCACATGAATTAATTACAAACAGAACGAATTATCCGCTGCATGTAGGCATTACGGAATCCGGAACGGTTACTTCCGGAAACATTAAGTCTTCCATTGGTTTGTCACTAATTTTAGGCCAGGGTATCGGCGATACTATCCGCGTATCTTTAACCGCCGATCCGGTAGAAGAAATTGCTTCCGCTAAGCAGATTTTAAAGACATTAGGTTTACGTAAGGGCGGTATTGAGGTGGTTTCCTGCCCAACCTGCGGCAGAACAAGAATTGATTTAATCGGTTTGGCAAAGCAGGTGGAAGAGCTGGTAAAGAACTATCCGTTAGATATTAAAGTTGCGGTAATGGGCTGTGTAGTTAACGG
This sequence comes from Lachnospiraceae bacterium, assembly GCA_045593825.1. Classification (GTDB taxonomy): domain Bacteria; phylum Bacillota; class Clostridia; order Lachnospirales; family Lachnospiraceae; genus SIG299. The sequence continues at coordinate 4,638 of JAZNXI010000052.1, read as the reverse complement.
ACCGGGCGAAGCAAGAGAAGCAGACTTAGGAATTGCCGGTGGTATTGGCGAAGGTTTGATTATTAAAAAGGGTGAGATACTTCGAAAGGTTAAAGAAGAAGTTTTGTTATCCGAATTAAAGGCTGAACTTGATAAATTGTTATAAAGTAAGGTGAAGTACATTGGATTTATTTGAAGTATTTGAAGAAGTACGGGTAAAACCGGATTTGGAAAAGGTCTTTAAGGACATTGATGTTGCAAAGATAACTGCGTCCCGCAGTACCGGTAAAACAGTGGTACATTTATTGTCCCGGAGACTGATTGACCATCAGGACCTGATGGCAATGGAAGAGGTACTGTCTACCCAGTTTTTTGGAAGAATGGGGCAGAAGGTGGAGCTTTCCGTGCAATACCAGTTGTCCGGTCAGTATAATCCGGAATCGCTTTGGAATTTACATAAAGAAAGTGTTATACAGGAAATTGGAAAAGAGAGCCGTATGGCCTCTTTTCTTTTAAAAAGTGCAGATATTTCTTTCCGGTTGGATAATTCGCCTGCAAAAATGTTTCTTGAAGTAGAAGATTCTTTTGTAAACCGTACATTGGTTGCAGAACTGAAAGCTTTTTTGGAAAACATGTTTGAAAAAAGGTTTGGATTTCTAGTGCAGGTAGAAGCGGAATATAATGAGCCTGTGAATAAGAAAAGAAACAGCGAGCCGGTTACTTATGTTATGGAACCGGCAACCAAACCAGATTCTACAAAAGTAGAATATGAAAACAAGGGTGCAGAAGCAGCGCAAAGCCCTGCTAAAAAGCAGGAAAATAAATCTGCTGCCGCACCGGCGGCAACAAAAAAGGACGGAAATTTCTACAACAAAGAGAAGAAAGATTTTTCCAAGTTTACCAAAAAGAAATTGCCGGATGATCCGGATATTTTCTATGGCCGGGTATTTGACGGAGAGGTAACTCCGCTTTGTGATGTTCAGGATGAAATCGGTGAGGTGGTTGTTTACGGAAAAATCTTAAACGTAGAAGAAACCGCTATGAAAAACGGTGAAAAGATGATTATAAAATTCAGCTTCACCGACTTAACCGATACTATTTCCGGCAAACTGTTCCTTCGGAACGAAGAATGGGAAGGTGACCCTGAGGCAGAAGACGAACGTTTAAAGGAAGGTTTAAAAAAGAAGCTTTCCAAGGGAACCTGTATCCGGTTGAAGGGTATGGCCATGTTTGACCGTTTCGATAAAGAAATCGGAATTGCTTCCATTGTCGGAATTAAGACCATCCCGAACTTTATAAAAAAACGTAAGGATTCCTATGCCGGAGAGAAACGCGTAGAGCTTCATGCCCATACGACCATGAGCGATATGGATGCGGTTGTTGATGCTAAAACTCTGATTAAAACTGCATTTGAATGGGGGATGCCGGGAATCGCCATTACAGACCATGGGGTGGTACAGGCTTTCCCTGAAGCAAATCATGCCTTAAATCCAAAGGATTACAAGGATGATGAAGAAAAAATGCAGCGTGCCAAGGATTTTAAGATTCTTTATGGCATGGAAGCTTATCTTGTGGACGATGTAGAAGAAATCGTAAAAAAAGACCAGGGACAAAGTTTAGATGTAGCCAGCGTTGTATTTGATATCGAGACCACCGGTTTTGATAAAGAAAACGATAGAATTATTGAAATCGGTGCTGTAAAAGTGGTTAATGGTGAGATTACGGAGAAATACTCCACATTTATTAACCCTAAAGTTCCGATTCCTGCAAGAATAGAAGAATTAACCCATATTTCCGACGAAATGGTAATGGATTCTCCGGAAATTGATGTGATTTTGCCGCAGTTCCTTGAATTTTGCAAGGATTGTATTTTGGTTGCCCATAATGCCTCCTTTGATACGGGTTTTATCCGCAACAAAGCAGAAAAATTGGGACTGAACTTTGAATTTACCGTTGTGGATACGGTTGGTATGGCAAGAATTCTGCTGCCGGGGCTTAGTAAGTATAAGCTCAATATTGTGGCGAAGGAGCTTGGTATTTCCTTAGAAAATCACCACCGTGCGGTAGATGATGCAGGAGCAACTGCAGAGATTTATGTAAAGTTTCTTCAAATGCTTAAAGAACAGGGAATTACAACCCTGGCTGGCATTCAGGAAAACGCAAAGCTTTCTGCGGATGTTATTAAGAAAATGCCGTCTTATCACTGTATTTTGATTTGTAAAAATGATGTAGGCCGTGTCAACCTTTATAAAATGGTTTCCCTTTCCCATCTGGAGTATTACAACAGAAGACCAAGAATTCCAAAGAGTCTTTTAATGGAATGCAGAGACGGTATTTTAGTCGGTTCTGCCTGTGAAGCGGGAGAATTATATCAGGCACTGCTTAATAATGAGTCCATGGACGAGGTTACCAGATTGTGTGAATTTTATGATTATTATGAAATCCAGCCTCTGGGAAACAACCGGTTCATGATTGACCAGTACAATAAAAAGACTCAGGAAAAGTCTTTCCCAAATATTAATTCCGATTTGGATTTACAGGAAATCAATAAGCGTATTGTAAAGCTTGGCGAGCAGTTTAATAAACTGGTTGTTGCTACCTGCGATGTGCATTTCCTTAATCCGGAGGATGAGGTGTATCGCCGTATTATCATGTCCTGTAAGGGCTTTGACGATGCGGATAACCAGGCACCGCTGTTCCTTCGTACTACAGAAGAAATGTTGAAGGAATTTGAATACCTTGGAGAAGAAAAGTGCAGGGAAGTTGTTATTGACAACACAAGAAAAATATACGATATGGTGGAGAAAATTTCGCCGGTACGTCCGGATAAATGCCCTCCGGTGATTGAAAATTCCGATGAAACCCTTCGAACAATCTGTTATAATACCGCTCATTCCATGTATGGTGATCCGTTGCCTGAAATCGTAAAGGACCGATTGGAGCGGGAATTAAACTCTATTATCAGTAACGGATTTGCCGTAATGTATATTATTGCACAGAAGCTGGTATGGAAGTCTAATGAGGATGGGTATCTGGTAGGTTCCAGAGGTTCCGTAGGTTCCTCCTTTGCAGCAACCATGTCCGGTATTACGGAAGTTAATCCATTGCCGGCCCATTACTATTGTCCGGAGTGTTTCTTCTCTGATTTTGACTCTGAAGAAGTAAAAGATTATCAGAAACGGGGCGTGTGCGGCTGTGACATGCCGGACCGTATTTGTCCGCAGTGCGGTAAACCGTTAAAAAAGGATGGTTCGGATATTCCGTTTGAAACATTCCTTGGATTCTATGGTGATAAAGAGCCGGATATCGACTTAAACTTCTCCGGTGAATACCAGAGTAAAGCCCATGAATATACGGAAGTAATTTTCGGTAAGGGCCAGACCTTCCGTGCGGGAACCATTGGTACCCTGGCTGATAAAACAGCCTATGGTTATGTATTGAAGTATGACGAAGAACACGGTGTCCAGCATAGAAGAGCAGAGATAGAACGTATTGCTTCCGGCTGTGTTGGCGTACGTCGTACCACAGGACAGCATCCTGGCGGAATAATTGTTCTTCCGATAGGTGAAGAGATTTATTCCTTTACGCCGGTGCAGCATCCGGCAAATGATATGACGGTAGCTACGGTAACGACCCATTTCGATTACCATTCCATCGACCATAACCTGTTAAAGCTTGATATTCTCGGACACGATGATCCTACCATGATTCGTCGTCTGGAGGATTTAACCGGTCTGGATGCAAAGACCATTCCTATGGATGACCAGAAGGTTATTTCTTTATTCAGCAGTACAGAAGCATTGGGAATTACTCCGGCAGACATTGGCGGTTGTGACCTTGGAAGTCTGGGGCTTCCGGAGCTCGGAACCAACTTTGTTATGCAGATGCTCCGTGAAACAAAACCGAAGAGTTTCTCCGATATGATTCGAATTTCCGGTCTGTCCCATGGTACCGACGTTTGGACAAACAATGCCCAGACACTGATTAACGAAGGTACCTGTACTTTGGAGAGTGCCATCTGTACTCGAGATGATATTATGACGTTTTTGATTTATCAGGGCGTGGAAAAGGGTCTCGCTTTTAAGATTATGGAAAGTGTACGTAAGGGTAAAGGCCTTACGGAAGAAATGGAAGCTGCCATGCTGGAAAAAGGTATTCCTGACTGGTACATTTGGTCCTGTAAGCGCATCAAGTACATGTTCCCGAAGGCTCACGCCTGCGCCTATGTTATGATGGCCTTCCGTGTGGCATACTTTAAGGTATATTATCCGTTGGCATATTATGCGGCATACTTTGGAATCCGTGCTTCTGCCTTTAACTATGAACTGATGTGTCTCGGTAAGGCAGCATTGGAGCGTAATATGAAGGAAATCAAGGGCAGAATGGAGCGTAAGGAGGCTTCACAGAAGGAAGAAGCAACCTACGAAAATATGCGCCTTGTTCAGGAAATGTACGCCCGGGGCTTTGATTTTATGCCTATTGACATATTTAAGGTAAAAGCACACGAATTCCAGATTATTGACGGTAAACTGATGCCGGCCCTGGATACCATTGACGGTCTTGGTGAAAAAGCGGCAGACTTAATTGTAGAAGCGGTAAAGGATGGGGAATTCTTATCCCGGGACGACTTTAAGAACCGCTGCAAGGTCAGCCAGACTA
>JAZNXI010000051.1:0-5650 GCA_045593825.1 Lachnospiraceae bacterium | reverse complement strand
GGTCTGAACACCCCTTGCGCCAAGTTCGGCCGCTGTGTAGACTGCCTGGATGCCAGCTGCATTTGCTGCAATACCGTAATTACAAGAATGTCTAAAGTACCGGGAAGAATTAAAGTAATTCTGGTTGGTGAAGTTTTAGGCTATTAATCAAATCAACCCCGTCGGAACACTCCGGCGGGGTTATCTTTATTCCGCTATATTCTTAAAGAAAACTGCTAATTCTTCATCTATCATCTTATAAGTGTTTCTGTCATAATGTCCGCCCGGAGTACTCCACAACACCGGACACATTCCTCTTTCATACGCTTCCCGGCAAACAGAAGTAAGGAATAATCGCACCGACTCCAATTCTTTGTTTTCTGTCGGACAGCCGTATTCTCCGATAATTACCGGAATCCCCTTGTCCACAAAACCGGTTTTCAACATATCCATATATTTTATGAGTTCCTTCACTTCCGCATCCGTACCCCAGGTTGGCTGTGCTTTTCCCCAAGAGGCATCTTCCGTCAAAATAGCAAAGGTAGACGGATTATAATAATGCACCGAAACGGCACATCTGCCCGCCGGATCCGTTGGCATCTGAAAAAGCTTATCCAAAGTATGCTCAATACCGGTATTATAACCGGAAATCAGCAAATGACGCTCTGCATTTTTTCCTCCGGAAGAACGGATAATATCTACAAAGGTCTGATTAATTTCATTAACCAACGCAAAAGATTCTGCTTTTCCTTTCGTACCTCCCCACGGATTCCATAAGGAAGACCATCCCAGTTCCTCGTTCTGTGACTCAAACATCAAATGTTCATCGTAATCTTTAAAATTCTCCGCAACCTGCTCCCAAATACGACAATATTTCTTCATACAGTTTTCTTTATCTGTCGGGAATTTTTCTAACCAGCCGTTGTCATAGTGAAGATTAATAATCACATACAAATCGTACTTGATTGCCCAATCCACCACTTCCTTTACGGCATCTATATACGCCTTTTTGATGGTATAATTAGGGCCCATCATATTTGACCAAGCCACTGGGACACGCAACACTCCAAAGCCCGCATCCGCATATCCTTTAATCATTTCCTCGGTAATCACCGGACTTCCCCAGGCTGTTTCATAGGATTCCGGTGTATCGTCTCCCCACTGCGCAATCCAGTCACCACAAGCTTCATAAGTGTTCCCCAGATTAATGCCAACTCCCATATCTCTTACCAATTCCATGGTAGTCATGGACGGTGTAGGTGTTGGCGTATTGGTTGCAGTAGGAACAGGTGTAACCGTTGCTGTCGGCACCGGCGTTGGTGTATCGGTTGGGACGTCAGACTGCTCCTTACCCTGGCAAGCAGCCAATCCTAACACAACCATTGCTACTATGGAACATAATAATACCTTCTTTTTCATTGTTCTTCTCCCATATATCATTAGAATTTTTGGTCTGTTCTCTAAAAATGTTTCATATAATCTGAAAAATAACAATCTTCTCTCTGTCCAAATTCTCCTCAAATAAATCGCTGCAGTCAATTTCATCATAAAAGCTCAGTTCATCCACCGTCATTAAATAAGATATGTACTCCGTGGACGGGAAGTAGAAAAATAGCAGCATTTCCCTTGGATTTTCATAGTAAGACTCCAACATTCTTGCCATTGCCGTCTGCAGTATTTCCACCGAAAACGGATTGAAAAAGAATATCCGGTTTACCTGTTCCGGCACCGGAAAGGTTTCTGCATTGCCAAGCAATATTTCTACCTTTCCCGCAGATACCGCCGTGTTTGCGTTTTCTCTTGCTACAGCGATAATCCGCTCGTCGTACTCCACACCGATGCAGTGTGCCCCGGTCTGATATGCCAGAAAGAAGTCCACCCTGCCTTTGCCGCATCCGTAGTCCAAAACCATGTCCTTTTTGCGGATGAAACCACTGTTTGCCAGCCGCTCCAATACCGCATAAGGCGTCGGCTCATACGGATACCGGAAGCAATCCGACTTGGTATCATCCCGCCCGGAGGTTTTTATTTTTAATAGCTTGTCCCATTGCTGTTCCATCTGGCTCATGGTTAACTCCTGTTTCTGCTTGTTTGTTATCGTTTGAAAGCCACCGCGGTAAACTCTCCCGGAACGGCTTTATTTTCCCATGCCGGATGCTCATCAAACTGCTCTAACACAAATCCTCTTCTGATGATTCCGTTAATGATTTCACTGATAGTATATTTTCTGTAGCTGCACTTTGGCATCTGCTGTCTGATTTCATCCTCATAAAATCTGGCGTGTGCCATTTCTCCCTCAAACACTTCCGTGGAAAAATAGTCCATGGACGGCTGCTGCAGAACCAGGATATCCGCTATTTTGCTAAACGGATGGAAGTCGCTGCAAATCAGTTTTCCGTTCTTTTTAAGCAGTCCGTACATAATTTGCATAAACTCATCGATGTCATGGAAATAGTGCAGGATGCCGCCTTCCATAAAAACCACATCAAACTGTCCGTAGAACATATCTTTATCAATTTCCAGAACGTCACCAACCACGTAATTGATGGTTGCGCCCGCCGCTTCAGCTACCTCTGTTGCATATCTTTTGTTGTCCTCGGAAATATCAAACACGATTACATCTGCCCCAAGCAGAGCCAAAGGAATTGCCTTCTTGCCGCAGGAGCCACAGATATTTGCCACTTTGACGCCCTCAAAAGAATCGAAATACTGCGCATACTTTCTTAGATAGGCTCTCGGATTTTCTAACATCTTTTCCGCCAACTCCTGTGGGGTGCCGTTTTGCTTTACCCAGAAGTCGTAGGCGCTGTATTCCCATGCTTTTTTGTTTTGGATGGTGTAGGGTTTCATTGGGTTACCTCCATAAAATCTTAATCACAAGACGATTTCATACTTGTAATCTTTCATAACAATATCTGTTCCTCTTTTTTTATACGTGCTTTCACTAACAATTTTTCCACCACATTTCTGTGCAACACGATTAGACGCAATATTTTCCTGTCCCACAAAAATAGTCACTTTCTCCGCTCCCTGACTACAAGCATATTCAATCATTCCTTGCGCGATTTCTGTTGCATAACCCTGACACCAGAATTTTTTATGTACACAGTAAGCAATATCATATACCTTTTTGTCTTCACTTATCATGAAACTGCAAGTTCCTACCCGTTCTAAAGAATCCTTGAACACAGGAATCAAATAGCAGCATTCTTCATCCTCGCCCAAGCCTTCTAACATTCTCAGATATTCCTCATCGATTTCTTCTTTTGCTTCATCCGGTAAATATTGCCCCATCTCCGGATTGTTCCAGATACTATATGCCCATAAAGCATCCTCTTTTGTAAAGCCTCGCAGTAGGAGTCTTGAGGTTTCAATGGCTGGTATCTTCATTTTCTCCTTCTCCAATCACTAAATCTATACATATGGACTATTATGTCAGTATAAACTCATCAATCTTCTTTAATATTTTTTCATCTGCCTGATACGAAAAGTCATCCGCATTGATTTCTATCCGGTTACCTAAAATTTCTTCTTTTCTGGTCCACTCAAGATATCCTTTGAAATCTTCATATGCATCCAGCGTCGTACTCAGATGCACCGGATGACGGTTCTCATTTTGCATGCGATTCAAATAGCGCTGATGCAAAATATCCACATCCCCACGAAGCACTACTGTCAAAACTTCATACCCTTGTTCTTTTGCCATCTTGTGCAAGCGTTCCAATTCTCCTGTGTGAAAATTTGACTCTAACATCAACGGCTTATTCAGCTTTGCAAATTCCGAAAACAGAAACATCATAAGTTCCATGGTTGCCTTAGAAAGCTTTAGATTTTCTTCTCTGTTTGTAAAACCGATGGTATCGCCAAGCACTTCTTTTATGGTATCTTTGCCAAACATGCTGACACCATATCTCTTGGCAAGAATATTCGCAAAGGTGGACTTTCCGGTAGCCAAGTCACCCATAATCAATAATAATTTGCTCATGTCTTCTTCCCCATGTCTATCCTGACGGTTAAAACTCATCTCAACAAACACATAATACCACATACCTCATCATATTTCCACACCATTCAGTCAGGAATCTCCTACATAAAAAAGGACCTGCCATAAGCAAGTCCTTAGTTTTTAATTATATGTTCCAATTCCTCTTTATTCACCTGTAACGCATGACACAATTCCCCGTACAGCTGATTTTCCACCAATTTTAAATATCTGTCATCAATGGAGGTACTCTTTTTCCCCTGCAGCTCTCTTGCTTTTTTCCGCCCGGAAATGGTTTTAACCACACCGGCCAGAATGTATGGGTCATTACTTGCCATTGCTTCTTTATAAACCCGTTCCCGCTCTTTTTCATTTACAATGGAAAGCTCCTCAAGCTCACCGATTTTACCGCATAATTCCCGGGCCTGTTCCTCATTCATCGCCAGACGGACACGCTGACCCTTATAATCCAGGGGTAAATATATTTTTGCTGTCGGCTCATTGATGGGAATCAAAGTGTAATACTCTTTCTTCTCATCCAGCATACTCATCGTAACGATATCTTCCACCCGGCAGATTCCGTTATTGGAATACACCACATAATCGCCTTTCTCAAACATTTTTATCACCTCAAAACAGTCATAATTCGCACATCTGTATTATAAACTAAAATGTCGTTTTATGTAAGAAAAAAAGTGTAAGCAACACTTATTTTCGGCACTTTTACTAGGTTTTACCCCTATGCTTTTTGGTGATAATGTACAGAAAAAAAGCCACAGTCCCGGCGGATGAAATCCGTCAGGGCTGCGGCCCAAAATCTTCGCTAACGAAGACCTAAGTTTTTAGTTCTCGCTGTAAATAACAGTTAAATCCGGATGTAACTGCAGAATGGAAGCAGGAACTGCCGGTGTGATTGGTCCGAAGAATGCCTTTTCTACGATATCCTTCTTGTTCTTGCCGTTGGCAATTAAAAGAACCTTCTTAGCGCTCATGATGCCGCCCATACCCATGGTAACAGCCTTTCTTGGAACGTCTGCTTCGGATGCGAAGAAACGTGCATTTGCTTCGATGGTGGATGGGTCAAGGTCAACCACGTGAGTTGCCTTTTCAAAGTAGGAATCAGGCTCGTTGAAACCGATGTGGCCGTCAAGACCGATACCAAGTAACTGAAGGTCGATACCGCCGGACTGCTCGATTAACTTGTCGTAAGCATCACACTCTGCCTGAAGGTCTGCTGCGCAGCCGTTAGGAACGTTAGTCTTAGTAACATCAATGTTAATCTTTTCGAACAGATTGGTGTTCATGAAGTAACGATAGCTCTGGTCGTTGGTGCCGTCAAGGCCTACATACTCGTCAAGGTTGATGGAAGAAACCTTGGAGAAGTCTACTTCGCCGTTTGCGCACTTTTCTGCAATCTTTTCGTAAGTGCCAAGTGGGGAAGAACCGGTTGCAAGACCAAGTACGCAGTTTGGCTTCATGTTAACCTGTGCACAGATAAGTGCTGCTGCCTTTGTGCTGAGTTCGTCATAATTGTTTACCTTAATAAAATTCATAGTTTTAATCTCCTTAAATTAAAATATATTAAAATTTGAAAGCCTCAAAATACTAGTCTTACACTCTCTTAACCACGGTCTTCTGGTCCTTAACGATACAGTCTGCCGGATAAACGCCGCGCAGGGAGGTTAAAGG
>JAZNXI010000050.1:0-20688 GCA_045593825.1 Lachnospiraceae bacterium | reverse complement strand
CTCTTAATCAGGGTGTCCAGGGTTCGAGCCCCTGGAGATGCACTATGAAGTATCGGTTTTGACGCTTGCGTCGGGGTCGGTGCTTTTTTCTTTCCTTTTTTTGCACCATTCCGGCTTATTTATTTTTCTTCCGACCGCCGGTGTCATTCTTTTCAATTGACGAAGCACTAAAAATAAGGTATCATTATTAGTCAGAGCAGGGTTACATTTCTGCCCTGGCTATTTATTTTACAATCCGCAGGCCCATCCGGGCAGAATGAGAGGAACCATGAGACTCAGAAAAGTAAAAGGGGCAAAAGAGGCCATTGATGCAAGCAGCCTCGTCATCCATGACGCCATCAATAAAAAGGGAGCATGGCAAGAGGTATTCGGCAACAACAATCCGGTTCATATCGAAATCGGTATGGGAAAAGGCCGTTTTCTTACCGCCCTGGCAAAGCAGAATCCAAACATCAACTACATCGGTATCGAACGCTATGACAGCGTGCTGGTACGTGCCTTAGAAAAAAGAGAGCAGGAGGAAGAAATCCAAAATCTGTTCTATCTTTGTGAGGATGCCAAAAACATTGCAGAAATTTTTGCACCGGGAGAAGTGGACCGAATTTACTTGAATTTCTCTGATCCATGGCCAAAGGACCGCCACGCAAAGCGTCGCCTTACTTCCACCGAATTTTTTGCAAGATACCATCAGATTCTTGCAAAAGACGGCGAGGTTATGTTCAAAACGGACAACCGCATCCTTTTTGACTTTTCCTTAGAGCAGGTGCCCCTTGCCGGCTGGCAGTTAAAGGATGTCACCTTCGACCTTCACCACAGTGAATACGCCGAGGGCAATATCATGACGGAATACGAAGAAAAGTTCTCTTCCATGGGAAATCCTATTTTCCGTCTGGTGGCATACCGCTAAACAAAAGAATATACTGATAGTATCAAACAAAGGAGCAGTTCCATGTCCTATCCCTTAAAACGCCGGCTGGCAGACTATTTTGCCGACCGTCCGGCACTAAACTGCAGGGCACTTTGCATCTATCAGTCCTTACAAGAAGTCATCCGGCTGATTAACCCGCCGGAAACCGTGCATACTAAAAGAAGAAACTGTAAATAACTTATTTAAAAACTAGGAGGATACTATGGCAATTCATTTTACTGACGAAAATTTTAACGAAGAAGTACTGGCTTCCAACATTCCTGTTGTGGTAGATTTTTATGCAGACTGGTGCGGTCCTTGCAAGATGCTGGCACCGGTTATCGAAACTTTGGCAGCAGAACTGGAAGGCAAGGTAAAAATCGGAAAATTAAATGTTGACGACGCACCGGAAACCGCAAGAAACTACGGCATTATGTCCATTCCAACGCTTCTTTACATCAAGAACGGCGAAGTGGTAAATAAAACCGTGGGTGTTGTTTCCAAAACAGAAATCGAGCAGATTATCAACAGTCTGTAATTTAAGAGGAGTTTATGAAACACAAATTAAAACCTATCCTGTGGTTATTTTTAACCCTGGTTATGTGTATTACTACCCTTCCGGTATCTGCCCTGGCAGATAATCCGGATGGTCCCACCCCGGCATCCTCTGACGGATGGCCGGAACCGCCGGAGCTTGTCAGTGAAGCCGCCATCGTTATGGAGGCCTCCACAGGATCCATTCTTTACAACAAAAATGCCTACGATGCCTACTACCCGGCCAGCACTACAAAGCTGATGACTTCCCTGCTGGCCATCGAGCAGTGCCCGTTATCCGACGTGATTACCTGTTCCAAAGCTTCCGTAGAAAGCATTGGTTGGGACTCAAGCCGCATCGGTCTGGTAGCCGGGGAATCCATCGACATGGAAAATGCCCTGTATGCCATTTTATTGGCCTCTGCCAACGAGGTTTCCTATGCCGTGGCAGAACACATCGGCGGCACCGCGGATTATTTTGTTTCCTTAATGAATGAACGCGCCAAGGATCTGGGCTGTGTCAACACCAGCTTTGTCAATCCCCACGGTCTTGACCACGAGGAGCATTATTCCTGCCCTTACGATCTGGCTCTGATTGCAAAAAAGGCAATGGAATACACCACCTTCCGCCGCGTTTCCGGTTCCTACAACCATAAAATTCCGGAAACCAACAAAAACGGGCATCGCTGGATTTCCAACACTCATCCGTTTATTAAGAAAAACGTTGTTTATGAAGGTGTTTTCGCAGGAAAAACCGGCTCCACCTCCAAGGCGGGCAACTGTCTGGTTACCTGTGCGGAACAAAACGGCATGACCCTCATCTGCGTTATTATGAAGGCACCAAATTCCGACACCGTTAAAGAAGAAACCCAAAAACTTCTGGACTATGCCTTTTACAATTTTAAACTGACACCGCTGGCAGCCGCCGAGGGCTCCGTAAAAAATGCCTTCCCGGTATTGTTTGAAGATGAAGAAGCTCTGATTTCCGACGTTTCTTCCCCACTCTCCGTCAGCGACACCTCCCTGGTTCTTCCGGAAGGCGTGTCCTACAATGATTTAACCCGCAAGGTCACTTTATCTCCATCGGTTTCCTTTTTAGCCGGCGAAAATATCATTGGAGAAGTAAATTATTATTATGCCGATAATTTTGTCGGTGCTGCCAATATTATTTACCATAGCGAAGCAGACACCATTGTGGTGCCTTCTCCGACTCCGGCTCCTACTGCAACTCCGGTACCAACATCCTCTCCGGATGAAAGCGGCAATTTTACCGAAGTAAACACCAACACCAATCAAACGGATGCCGAACAGGATAACCGCCCATTAATCATTGGTATTATTGTTGGCGTTGTGGTTTTGGCAGCAGGTTTTTACATTGTGCTTGTGGAAATTCCATACCGCAAAAAAAAGAAAGCCTACCAAAAAAAATACGGCAGACAATAAAAATAACCCTGAAGCTCTGTAGCAGATTTTTCTGCTTTACTGATTCTTCAGGGTTTTTCTTTTTGTTTTACTGACCCATTGCCTCTAACAGCTTTGCAATGTCTTCCGGGGTCATCATGGCATTTGGGTCTGCCCCGAATCCGGCCAGCGGGTCCGCTGCCGGTACAGGCTCTTCCTCTTTTACTTCCAAAGCCGGCTCTGCAGGCTTACTTTCTTCTGCTGCAGCTTCCGCAATATCTTCAAATAATGCAGATAAATCAAGGTCATCCGGAAGTTCAGGAATTTCTACTTCCGCCGCTTCTTCCAGGCGGTCAGGAATTTCTTCCGGTGCCGGAAGATCAGGCATTATAAACTCTTCATCTGCAGGCAGGTCGGCAACCTCAAATAACTCTGCTTCGGAAACCTCCTCCAGAAGCGGATTTATCTCTTCTGCAACCGGAGTCGCTTCAGAAACCTCCTTCTCTGCAGCTGCGCCGACATTATCTTCAATAGCCTTTTTTAACTCCAGCATAACATATTCCAAGGTTTCACGTTCACTGATAGCAAGCTGTCTTGCATTTTCTTTGTTAAACTTGATAATGGACTTTGCCTGATTTACCTGTTTTTCGGAAAGCAGGTAAATTTCATGTTCCAGATTTTCAATCTGGGATTGCATCAGGGTTTTCTGCTTTTTCAATTCATCCAACAGTTCCTTCTGAACACGTTCGGTTTCCTTCAGGTATTTTACAAGCAATAAACGTAACTCCCCGTCGCTGCACTCTGTCACTGCTTCCAATGCTTTTTCTTTCACTTTTGCACTCTTTTTATTTGCTTTGCCAAAAAAGGTGGTTACAAAATAGAAAACCGCAGAAATCAGCATAAGAACTGCTGCCGAAGTCATCATAATTACATTTACGTCCATAATTTTCCTCCTTATCCTTCGCAGAAATCTTGACTTTGAAAATAGTATCCCCTATAATATCAATGGTATAACACCGTGCTCTCATAGTTAAATGGATATAACGGGCCCCTCCTAAGGGTCAGTTATAGGTTCGATTCCTATTGGGAGCATTTTTTATTTTCTAAGCAAAAATCACAAAATACATAAAGCATGCATTACCTATGCCAATAATGCTGCCCGCTATTACCTGCAATGGTGTATGTCCTACAAATTCTTTTAATTTTGTTTCCGGAAGATCTTTTTTTGTCATTGCTTCCAAAAGCTCCATCATCTCGATAATAATGGTTGCCTGTTTTCCGGTTTCACGGCGCACACCCATGGCATCATGACATACGATAATTGCCAGAGTTGCCGAAATGGCAAATTCAAAGCTTCCAAGACCGAACACCAAAGCACTCATGGCAGCCACGGAAGTTACGGTAGCTGAATGTCCGCTCGGCATTCCGCCGTCACCAAACAAACGCTCCCACTCCAGTTTTTTATAAACCCCGGCATGAATCAAGGTTTTCAAAACCTGCGCCAGCGCCCAGGAAGATAACCCTACCACAAAAAACTGATTGGAAATCAGATTAAAAAACCAATTCATATTTCGCTCCTCAAAAATTTTCTTTCTAGTATTTCTCTCTAATAAGAATATCATACCATTTCTTTTCCGCAAGTTCAACATTTTGTTCCTTTTTCTTTCTAAATAAAATTATGAAACCACTTACAAAAAGTTCTTCCATTTGTCACTATAATGTGTTAAAATAAATTCAGTTGCGTATACAATACGCGCATGAAATACAAAAAAGAACTATGGATTTACAGGAGGAGTATCATGAGTAAGCAACAAAAAAAAGTGAAACAAAACAATAAACTCTTAAGTGCCAGCATTGCTAAAAAATTCGGTATTGCCTTTACCTCCATTACCTATGGAATTATTTTTACCGTTATATTAGCTGTTGCGGATATGTTCTTGATTGCAAAATCTGCCGGAGGCATGTTTAATTCTCCTGCAAGAATCATTGGTCTCGTTCTTTACCTTGTTGTCTCTTTTTTTGTTATGGTTATGCTCCGTACGGTTGCCAAAAGCCTGTCCACAGCATTAACCGAGCCTATTTATGAGCTTCAGGATGCCATGAAAAAATTAAAGAACGGTGATTTTGACATCGAGCTCACTTACGAAGGACAGGACGAACTTTCCGATTTAGGTTCCGATATCTTAGCAGCCTGTAACCAGCTTCACATTATTGTTGCGGATACCGGAGAAGTTCTTGATAAAATGGCAAACGGTAATTTCAAAGTTTCCACCGGTGCAAGAGAAAGCTACGTCGGCGATTTCCAGAATCAGTTGAATGCTATGCGTACCTTAAAATATAACATGTCCGACACCTTACGTCAGATTCAGGCGGCAGCAGCACAGGTTATGGTCGGTTCCGAGCAGCTGGCAGGCAGCGCCCAGGACTTAGCGGAAGGTGCTACCAATCAGGCAAGTGCTGTGGAAGAGCTTACCGCAACCGTGGCTAACGTAACAGGCATTTCCGAGGAAAGTGCTAAAAATGCTGCCCTCGCCGCATCCAGTGCATCCAATGCTGCAGAGGATGCCAAGAAGAGCCGAGAAGAAATCAACCAACTCACCGAAGCAATGGACCGCATCACAGCAACTTCCAGAGAAATCGAAGATATTATCGGCGCCATTGAAGATATTGCATCCCAGACCAACCTGCTTTCCTTAAACGCTTCCATCGAAGCAGCCAGAGCAGGTGAAGCCGGCCGCGGTTTCGCGGTTGTTGCAGACCAAATCGGTAAACTTGCTGCAGACAGTGCCCAGTCCGCAGTAACCACCCGCGACCTCATCAGTAAATGTCTTGCCGAAGTACAGGCCGGCAACCGCATCGTAGAACAAACCATGGAATCCATCGGAACTGTTCTTGCCAACATGGAAGCCTTTGCAGGCATGGCATCCGGTGCCGCCGAAGCCTCCAAGGAACAGGTAGAAATGTTAAAGCAGATTGAAGCAGGTATGGACCAGATTACCTTGGTTGTCCAGAGTAATTCCGCAACCGCACAGGAAACCTCCGCTGTCAGCGAAGAGCTTTCCGCACAGGCTACCGGCTTAGACGAAATGATTGAAAAATTTGAATTAAAGTAATTTGTACCTATGTGTATAAAAAAGCAGGAAACCCGTGGGTTTCCTGCTTTTTTTGTTGTTATGAAATTTTTTTAGATATTATTCCTCTATGCCTGAACTTCTTTTGATTTCTTATACCAAATTACTGCAAAAATACTTCCGCCAATCAGCGCAATCAAACCACCGATTATCATGATATTTGCCAGTATGGAAACCGGATTGCTCTGCATCATACTGTTCATGGCACCCATGCCGGAGTCGATGAAACTGTCCATAGTTCCCTGGGAGCCAAAAATATTTTCTCCGCTTTCCGCAAAAATCTCTGCCAGCTTTGCACTTTCCTTTGCGCTTAACGGATTTCCGTTCTCATCATAAAAGGTAACCGAACTGCTGCCCCAGCCGCCAAAACCGCCCATCATGCTGTTTGCCGCATTGTTAAAGCCGTTCATCATACCGTTTACCATGGTTTTCATAATTGCGCCCAAGGCTGTAAAACCTGCACCAACCGCTGCGATATAAACACCGGCAATCCAACCAAACTTCCGGACCATTTTGCCCAGTACTCCGGGTACCCTCTCCATCCAGTCGTCCGCCGCCTTTTCAAACCGCTCGGCACTGGTGGTAGTATCTTTCGCCTCATTAAAATCCGATGCACTGTTTCCCCAGTTCACAGTTTCCTGATAATAATTTGTGCTTGCATTTTCTTCTTCCGGATTCTCCTCGGAAAGTAACCAGTCGGTGGTCACATTGAATGTCTTTGCCAAAGATAACAGCTTTGATATTTCCGGTACCGCATCTCCGGTCTCCCACTTGCTTACCGCCTGCCTGGAAACACCAAGCTCCTCTGCCAACGCCTCCTGGGATAATCCTGCCTTTCTTCTGCAGTAAAAAATTTTTTCATTTAATTTCATAGTTTTATTCTCCTGCTTGGTAAATTCAGTTGGGGGTTATATTAAAACCTTACCTGCACCATACTGTACTTTTACCATATTAAATTCTGTCAAAAATTACTACCAAGTCCGGCTTGAACTTTCGCAACCAATGGTTGCAAACCGCATAAATGCTGGATTTTTACTTTATACTGTCTGCCATAATCTGCGCCCACTCTTCCATGGTAAAATAGGTTTCCTGCCCTCCGGCGTATTCATGGAAGGTTCCTTGCAGTACCTTATTTCCGTGTACCAAAACTATCTTCTCCATGTGGATGTCATCAATATACGCCATGGCATAATCCACGCCTAAATCCAATTCACCGATTATTTCAAAGTCACGCTCCTTATCCATTCGCATGTAGTCCTTGGCCACCAGCTTTGCCATCCATGGCCACTTTACTTCATGATAATTGATGTCCCAAAAACCGTAAACACTTCTGTCTTCTGTTACCCAGACTTCTGCAACTTCTTCCCAAATAAAATTTACCGGTGCCAGTACATCCGACCACTCCACCACAGTATTACAATACCCCATTGGTTTTATTTCATACGGTTTTCCCGGCGCAAGGTCTGCCATGGTAGCGAACGGCGGGTTTCCGGTATATTCTTCTAGCGGTATTTCGTCTTCAAACAAAACCGTGCGGTGGATGTTGGCAAGCCCCAGACATCCCCACGCACAACAAGCCAGTATTACTATAATATTTCTGAACGGATGCAGCCAGGCTTTCTTTTTCCAGTTCTTTTCCCTGTTTAATTGCTCGCCTTTTTTCAATTTTCTCCGGAGTTTTGTATAATATACAAACTTCCACACCGGACTGAGAATGAAATACAATATCAGTGCCAAACTAAAGAAATAAAACCAGGTTTTCATATAAAGCATTGGTACAAGGAACGCTCCGTTCTTCTTAACTAACGGATACAAAACTAACCAAATTAAACAAGTCGTAATGGAGGAAAACTGCCGTTTCTCCACCATTTTCATGGTAATGGCCTGTATTTCCGGGTCCGTATTCATCTCCCGTACATCTTCCCGTATGGAACAGTAAATATAAAATTCGCCCCGGCGCGCCACATACTTCCAGCCAAAAGCTTCAGAAATCTCCTGTTGCTCCTTTTCCGGCACATCACCGTCGTCCGTCAAAAATCCACCTTGAACCTCACTGGCCTGCAGCCGGTATTTCACCTTCCGTGGCTCCTCCTTATGGAAGAAACCAAACCCGCAGAAGAAACCATCACTTGTTAAAAAGAAACCTTCTTCTGCCATATCCTCCAGCCAGCTTTCCATTCCTTCCACGTCATAGGAAGGACACGGTGCCAAACGATAATAGGTTTTCTTTTCCTCATTATTTCCACTCATCCAGGTCACCCCTTTCAAACGCTGCCGCCTTGGCATCCTCCACACATTGCTTCAGACGCGCCACCTCTTCCGTGTAAGCCTGTCTGCCTTTTTCCGTAATCTCATACGTACGTTTCCGGCCCTCCACCTGAATTTCTCTAATATATTTCTCCTTCTCAAACTTGCCAAGAATCGTGTAAAGTGTCGCCGGTCCAATCAAAATGCGCCCTGATGTCCGCTTCTCAATATATTCCGCCACATCAATTCCGCACATGGCCCCCTTGCAAAAAGCCATCAACACGTAAAACATCGTTTCTGTCAACAATTCCATGGATTTCTTCGGCATATTATCCCCACCTTTCAATATCATTAAACGATATCATCTAACGATATTATAATATATACAATATAGCATGTCAATATGTACACTCCTATCTTTCAAATTCCCGCTTCATAGGCATAATCAAAATGCCTCCTCACGGTATCCGCACCCGGCTGCGGAAGCGAATCTATTTGTTTTTTTTCTTTTTACAACATAAAAGGGCTATTGCAAAATACTTATATTTTGCAATAGCCCTTGTCGCTTTTAAAAAACCAAAACTACAAATTTGCTTCCACAGCCAGTGCCAGCTGGTTCGGACAAGAATTGTCACCGCGGCACTCAATGCCCTTTAATCTCTTTACCAGTTCAGCAGCTTCCATACCTTCGGCAAGTCTTGCCACACCCTGTGTGTTACCACGGCAACCGCCGATAAACTGTACATTGCGAACGATACCATCCACAATATCAAACTCAATTCCTCTGGAGCATACGCCCTGTGTCTTATAAGATACGTGCTTTTCCATTTTCTCTCTTCCTTTCTATACTTCTACTTTACCCTGCATCCAGATATTGCCACGGAAACGGCGGCCAACCGCCGGCTCTCCAAGCAAATCATCCACATGAATGCACACATCGTAGTTCATCTCATTGCATTCCACGTTCAATACGTAGAATTCTTCCTTCGTATAGGAATTTTTCTGCCGCTCCACGCTGTTAATATATCCCAGAATGGAGTAATTGTCCGACTCGGAACCGTACGGAATAAAGCTGGTTTCCACGATGGAATAAATGTCCTCCTTGCGGATTCTCCGGCTCACCACCGCATACTGGTCGATATCATCAAAGGTCAGACTCTGCATGGCCTCCTGATTTCCCTGCTTTGCTTCTGCAATCAGGGCAGAACGGTTTTTTAAGTCTGTTTTCACCTTTTCGGCTTCTTTTGTTGTTTTTTCCACCGGAAGAAGAATCTTTCCTTCCGATGCCAGCGCCGCCAAGTATACCGGGCACCTTCTTCGTTCCTTCTTTTTAATCGGATTCTTTAACAAATCCACCACATTCTGAATGTAGAAAATCAAAGAAACGCCCAGACGGTAATCGTCACACATACCGGTATAGGCATCTGTGTCCACCCTCTTGTTTACAAATAACGGCTCCTCTGTGGTAATACTGTTACCGCGGCGGAACGGAAAATAATGTGCCACATGAAACACACCCCGGGCATCGGTTTCTCCGCGCACCACAACGCCGGTATCCTCCGACACTTCCATAGTAAGCTCCACAATGGAACGCTCCTCGGACATGCGGAACACCTGCTTTTCGGTAGCATTGTCTATTACCAGACTGATTAACTTTTCTTCGTCGCTCCGGCTCTTAATGCTGCCAAAGCCAACTGCTCTTAAAAAACTATGCACTATAAATCCTCTCTTACTGCACTTCCATTTCGGAAACCGGTTCTGCACCTGCTTTGTTTTTATTAATAACAAGCAGGAGAATGCCCACCAAAATAAGTAATACGGCGGTCATAAGACCTATCTTACCAACCTTTTCGAATCCGGTCAAGCACCAACCTAAGATTTCTCCAATCATTGGCATAACAAATCCTGGAGTTTCTGCAATCACACTTCCCTCCACAAACATTTTGGAAAGTTCAGAATTCAGTAAATTCAGTGCAAATCCCGGGATTACCTTGGCAATAGCAAAGAAAGCTCCGCCAATAATTAACGTAAATATACCCGCGGTAAAAAATCCGGATGGACGGAACCAGTGACATACCAGTAACAGTAATAAAACAATCGCTGTAATGCCAAGTAAAATGTTTCCTGCCAGGCTGATATCCTTACAAAGTGCGGTTCTGTCCGTAAGACTATAACCGTACTTTGTTTCCAGTGCCTTCAGCTCTTTATACTCCGGCATGTCATAAATACTGTTAAATGCATCAGATACTTCTTTTTCCAGTTCTGCCACTTCTGTGTCTACCATAGGAATTACTTCCGTATCAAAAACTTTTCTGGCCTCTTCCAGGGCAATATTGGTTGCTTCTTCCTTTGCCTTGGTCATAATTTCCTGTTTTTCGCTTTCGGATAACTTTTCATAAGCCTCTCCGTATTCCTTCTTTACTTCCTCTTCCAGAGAGCTCTCAACAGTTGCCTTAACCTCTGCTGTCACGGTTGTATCATAGTACTCGTTCAGCTTCTGTTTTATTAACTCTTTCTGATGGGTCAAATCCACCTGATACTCTTTGCCCTGTACAATGGCATGATAAACATCGGAAAGTATAGTTTCCAACTGCTGTTTTGGTAAAATTTCTTTCGCATCCAGATTAAGTAAAGCAGATCCATCACCCATACCCTCCGGAAGACTACCTTCCAGTCCTTCCTTCAGACCTTTATCCAAACCATCAATAATCAGGTCATATCCCCAGTCTACACCGCCATTTTTGACAAAAGACCGGTATAACTCTTCTTCCCTGTCCGGTGCAATTACCGATTCCAAAGTAAATACCGCACTTGCGCCAACTCCGCCTGCAAAAACAAACGGAAAAAGAATAATACTGAAAATAACTGCAATAACAATTGCCAATGCACTTGTCTTCTTTTTCATTTTACTCGCCCTTGCCTTTCTTTATGTATAAGACACCCATTGCTCCAAGACCGCAGTTACTGGAAATTGTGGCAGATGCCTTTTGGAATACAATCCGTTCAAACTTCTGATACTTCAGAACTTCTTCCTTAAATTCCTTCAGCTGCTTTGTGCTGCAACCCGCATAGGTAATAAACAATAATCTTGTATCAATATTCTTTTTACCCTTAAAGTTCTGACGGATATAATCCGTATACGCATTTTTCATAGCGCCGCTCTTAATACCGGCCAGTGTAAATCTGCTCTTCTTAAGGGAAATAACCAGATGCAGATTAAAAACCTCACAGAATTTCTTTAAATTAAAACTGATTTTTCCGTTCCGGTATAAGGCCTCTGCAGACGGAACAATGAAGCTTGTGGAAATCTTTGTCTTCATTTCTTCCAAATCCTTAACAATTTCCTCTACAGTCAGTCCCTTCTTTGCCAAATGGGCTGCCCGCAGCACCATCAAACCAAGGCCACTGGACAAATGACCGGAATCCACTATCGTTACATTACCAAACCCTTGGGCAGCAGCTGTAGCCACCTTGTAGCCGCTACCAACCCTTTGGGCGGTGGTCACATGAATCACCTGCTCGCCAATACTTAACGCATCAGAGAAGAAGGTCTCAAATTCCTCCACGGATGCCGTCTGGGATTTTGCCTTGCCTTTATCCGTAGCAAGATATTCCAGTAAGTTATCGGAGGTAATTTCATTAATATCACAGAAACGCCCTTTTTCGGTGTGTACGTAGCAATACATGGTAGTAATACCATAGTGCTCTAAAAATTCCTTTGGAAGATCACACACACAATCGGTAGTAATATGAATCTTTTTCCGTTTTGCGCCGGTTACATTCTGGATTAACTCCGTTTCCTCCACAGTTTCCACTGCATTGTATTCTACCAGTTCCTTTGGCAGATACTTTAACAGCATTGCCTCCATTAGAGAGCTGCTGATAGGCTTTGCCAAATAGCTTTGGAAACCTTTATCCCTGTAAATTTGCTCCGCTCCCGCCATAACATTTGCTGTCAGGGCAATTGCCGGAACTTCACGACAAAGACCATTTTCCTGTTGCCGCACACGTTGTAAGGTTTCTACACCATCCATATCCGGCATCATGTGGTCCATAAAAATAACATTATAAAAATGCTGTTTTGTCAGCTCCAGACATTCCCTGCCGCTCTTTGCAAGGTCCACCTGAATTTTTGTTTCACGTAACAGCTTCTTTGCTACCAGCAGATTCATTTCATTGTCATCCACCACCAGAACTCTTGCATCCGGTGCCTCAAAAATCTGCTTATATTTCGCTCTCTTACGGGAAGATCCTCTGGTCATAAAGTCCATATGACCCATTGGATTTTCATCTACAATATCCTGCTCAATCTGAATGGTAAACACAGAACCCTTCTGATAGATACTGTCTACCGTAATTTTGCCACCCATCATTTCTATCAGCTGATGGGAAATAGATAAGCCCAGACCGGTTCCTTCGATTCCGGCATTCGTACCTTCATCCACACGCTGGAAGGACTGGAACAGACGCTGCATATCTTCCTTACGGATACCGATACCGGAGTCACGTACAGAAATAGTCAGCATAACCTTATTGTCTTCCGTTCTCTCACTGCGGGCAGACAAAGAGATATAACCCTTTTGCGTATATTTTACCGCATTGGACAACAAGTTGGTTACCACCTGCTTAATCCGGACCTCATCACCATGCAGCATGGACGGAATTTCCGGAGAAATATCCAGCTTGAACTCCAGCTTTTTTTCATGGGCACGAATCCAGATTAAGTTTACCAGTTCACTGAACATGGCGCCGGTTTCATATTGAATCGGTACAATTTCCATTTTGCCGGACTCAATTTTTGACATATCCAAAATGTCATTAATCAGGGCCAGCAGCATTTTACTGGCATCCTGGATGTGAATGGCATTTTCCGCAATTTCATCCGAAATGTCCTCTCTAAGAATCATTTCGTTTAAACCGATAATGGTGTTAATCGGTGTACGGATTTCATGGCTCATATTAGCAAAGAAATTATTTCTCGTTCTCGACAGACGCTCCAGTTCCTTGTTCTGCTCCACAACCTTCTTTTGTTCCATCTCATATACGCGGTTCTGGAAGCGCACTACCAAACCGATAATCAGCGTTACAATAAGAATACTGAAAATAATATCCTCAAAGGAGGTCCACTCACTCTTTAACGGAACCACCGATTTTGGATGATTATAGGAATAGATATAACAAAATAGTACACTGGCAATCGATATCCCCAACATGGTCCAGAACATTTTTCCCCGTATTAACAAAAATACGATAAATAGTCCCAGGACAAACCATGCACTGATACCGCTTTTTACACCACCACTGGTAAAAAAGGCCAGCGGAAGAATCACACAGTTTAACAGGAAAATTAAAATGCAGCTGCAAAGCTCAATTTTCATTGTTCTCTTCGCAATCACCATTAGTGCCGCCGCCGCAATACCGCCAAATAAAGTAACCCAGACAACAATCAGCGGAAGCTGGGAAAACAAGGAAGTAAAACAACCGAAGAAAGCAGCCATCATACCGCCAAAAGCAGCAACCTGGAAGATTTTTAATTCAAATGGGCTGTCTAAATCAAAAAAGTACTTTGATAATTTACGCATTTGTACTTCCTCCTTCCTCCAGAAGCTTTGCCACATCCTCTGCGGCTGTCAGGAAATCAAAACTGCTTACCCGCTCACTTATCGGGATTAATACTTCTGCCAGTTTCCTTCCTTTATAGCTATATCCGGATAATTCCTTAATTTTAGCGTCTACACCATCTTTTTCAAAGGTATTAAGAAGATCTATCAGGGACCTTAATTGGAAAACAAAACGGTCTTCCGTGATTTCTTCCAATACCACCGGTGCAGCTGTTTCCTCTGCATTAATATCTACCGGCCCCTTCTCAAACTTAGCCCGTACCGTTTCTCCGCCGATTTCCAGCAATACCTCCTCGTACTCATGCATCACTTCTCTATGATGAGCCTGAATATAAGAAATATTGCCTTCCTTTCCGGCAAGCTCCAATTCCTTCGCCATTTCACCCAGCGCTGTTGCACCGATACCAATGGAAGTACTCTTTAAGGCATGTACCAGAATGGTATAATTCTTCCAATCTTCTGCCTTGTACTTTTCCCGGATTTCCCGGATTTTCTGCAAACCGGTATTTAAGTATACCTGTAAGATTTCTTTATAATCCTCTTCCACACCACCACAATACTGAATACCTCTCTTGCGGTCGATACGCTGATTTTCCTCTGTCTCTTCGATTTCTTCCACCTTCTCATAAGACTCAGCGGAAGCATCCTCCAGCCGGATAATTTTTTCATCCGGAAGATACTTTCTAAGCACTTTTTCTAAGTGGGACATCTCGATAGGCTTTGCCACATATTCCTGGAAACCTTCTTCCAGGAACATTTCCCTGGCACCACCGATTGCATTGGCTGTTAATGCCACAATCGGAACGTTTTGGAAGTATATTCCTGCCTTGGCACGAATCTTGTGGGCAGTTTCCACACCGTCCATTTCCGGCATCATATGGTCCATAAAAATAATATCGTAACGGGAGCTGTCTAACTTCTCCAGACATTCCCTGCCACTGGTAGCCACAAATACTTTAATTTTATACGGACGTAACAGACCTTCCACAACCTTGAGGTTCATTACATTATCATCTACCACAAGGATATGTGCCTCCGGTGCAATGAATCTCTTTTCCTGATAATGGCTTCCGTCCAGACGCTGCAGGGAATACTCGCCATTCAGCACTGTAGCAATGGAAAGAACATAGAACGGCTTATACAGAGACTTAACATTACCACCTGTTTTTACGCTGTTCTCTCTGTTCTGTAAAAGAATAATTACCATCTGATAAGAAATTTCATCAAAGTATTCCTTATCTTCCATGTACTCCGCTGTTGTAATAAACGCATGGGTATAAATTTCCTTTTCCATACGGCGCTTAAATTCACCCAGGTTACGGCACTGATGATACCGTACCTCCAGGCTTTCCACCATATGCCGGATGTTACTCATATAATCATCACGGATTTCTGCAAAATCATACTTTTCTGTATTGATGTAAGAAATAATATTAATACTTTCCGCATTACGCACTGCAACCATCGGACGGTCGTCGATTACCTTCTGCGGAATAACAAACTGGAATTCACTTCCCTTTCCAAAGGTACTTTTTACACTGATAAAGCCACCCATCTTGCTGATAATTCTCTTAGAAATAGCAAGTCCGATACCAATACCGCCTTCCTGACGGTTTCTCTTGGTATCCACCTGATTGAAGCTGGAAAACAGTTTTTCCAGATTTTCTTCCTCAATACCAATACCGGTATCCTTAACCTTTACGGAAAGATTAATACCGTATTCCTCCTGTCTTGCAGAGAAAACGATGGTAATACATCCGGCTTCCGTAAACTTAATGGCATTATTTACAAAACTTAAAATAACTCGACGGATTTTCTGCTCATCACCCAATAAGGTGTATGGTATTTTCGCATCGCAATCCACAATCAATTCCAGATCTTTTGAACCCTTCTGTGCAATTGCCATGTTGATAACATCATTAATAGTGGAGGTTAAATTATAAGGTTCTTCCACCAATTCCATTTTTCCGTATTCCAGCTCGGAGAAATCCAAAACATCACTGATTAAAGACAGAAGATTTCTGCCCGCTGCCTGGATATTAAACGTATTTTCCCTAATATCGTCTGCAATATCTTCTCTGAGAATCATTTCACTCATACCGCATACCGTGTTAACCGGCGTACGGATTTCGTGGGAGATATTTGCCATAAAATCATTTTTACTACGCTCTGCGCTTCTTAACTCCTCAATAACCTCCTGCATTTCCTCATTCATTTCATTATTGCGCTTTACCAGATAATGAGCGCCCAGTTCCGCAGCAAATACAGAAGCAAGCTGAACAAACAGACGATATTTGTCCATTCCTGTTTCCAAAGGAATTGTCTTACTGATCAGCAAGTGATACAGGAAAATCACTAAACAAAATCCCACTTCCAGATAAATAAGTCTTGGAATACCAAGAAGTCCAATTAAAACCACCACCGTGGTAAAGGTAATCATTACACTGGCAAAGGATTCTGACATCACCGAATATATGGTAAATGTAATTAATGCGGTTCCGGAGAAAAAAAACGCACGGGAACGATAATCTCTCCACTCTTTAATATACGCCATCCACACAAGCAGCATGGTTCCGATAATAACAGGAGTAATCCATGCCGGCCAATGTAAAACAGTTGCTACTACAGACAACGCCAACGTATATGCCGAAGAAGCAATAACAATAATTTTTTCTGCTTTTTTTGTATTCACAGCAATTCCTCCCTTATAAAAGTTCACCCAGTAAATCCTTAATCTCCTGCTCCATACTAATAAATACATCCGTAATCAGCGGGTCGAACTGTGTTCCCCTGCCTTCCTTTAACGTCTGCATAATTTTAAATACCGGACGGATTGGTTCCTTATAACAACGCTCCTCATATAATGCATCAAATACATCTGCCAGAGCCATGATTCTCGCACAAAGAGGAATGTCTTCTCCCTTTAAACCAATCGGATATCCGTTACCATCCCACCGCTCATGGTGATACATCGCAATATCCTCTGCAATCTTTACATACTCCGGATCCTCCACACCACCAATAATTTCATTGATGATTTCCCGACCATATACCGTGTGAAGCTTCATGGAATTATATTCTTCTTCCGTTAATCTGCCCGGCTTACGAAGAATCGCATCGGAAATCTTTATTTTTCCAACGTCATGCAACGGAGCAGCCTTATACACATTCATAATGTAATCTTCCGTCAGAATGTCTGTATAAATATTTCTGGCCTTTAATTCTGTAGCAATCATACGTACATAAGTCTTAGTATTTTTTACATGCTTTCCGGTACTGTTATCACGGGTCTCAATCAGTGTTGCCATTCCCATAATAACCTGTTCCTGAATCTGGCTGATACGACGGGTTCTTGCCGTAATAATACGCGTCTGTTCCTCCACCATGTTTTCCAGATTAGCACGATATTTTTCCAATTCCAGTGTTTTACGCACACGGCTCATCAACACATCCGGAATAAACGGCTTTGCAACAAAATCCACAGCTCCCGTAGCAAAACACCGGGTTTCTGTTTCCGGATCATTATCTGCCGTCAGGAAAATAACCGGCACATGGGAAAAGCGCTCCATTTGTTGCACTTTTTCCATAACTTGGAAGCCATCCATTTCCGGCATATTAATATCCAGTAGAATCAAATCCGGACAATTATTTTCCAGGTACTTTAAAGCTACCATACCGGAGTTTGCCGCTGCAATTCTATATTCTTTTCCCAGAATCTTTTGTGCCAGTGCCAAATTCGAAGTATCATCATCCACAACTAAGATAACCTGATTCATATTGCACACTCCCTTTCTCCACATCTTTTGTTTTACTCTATCGTATCTACAATAAATAAAGTTAATTCCAATGTCAGATCCCTGTCTTCCTTTCGGATCCATTCTCCCTCTTTATTCTGTTCCACGATTCTTACCAACGGTCTGGTTGGATTATCTGCATTTTGTCTGAGAACAATTGCCTTTTGTCCGGTATTTAAACTAACCATAGATCCGGTTGGATAAGTTGCCACCGAATGAAGAAATGTTTTAACCAGTTCTGTATCAAACTTAATACCCGCATTATTTCTTATCTCATCTAATGCTTCGTGTACTTTTTTCCGCTTTTCCAAATTTCCGTAAACCATATTATCAAATGCATCACAAATAGCCACAAGAAGTACCTGTGGCTTAATTTTGTCTCCCGACATATGAAACGGATATCCGCTACGGTCCAAACGCTCATGGTGGTATAAAATTATCTCCCTGGATACAGAAGATATCCAATCCTGCTGTTCCACTTCTATATAACCATATACCACATGCCGCTTAATTTCTTTTTGAACCTTTTCCTCCTGCTCCGAAAGAATCAATCCCTGATATTTTTCTTTCACATTTGTGAACCCAATATCATGAAGCAATGCACCTATAGCAATTTGCTTCGTTTCCGTCTGGGTATATCCCGCACGGACCGCAATTAAAATTGCCAATGCTGCCACACTCAACGAATGTTCATAAAGACTCTTAGAATAATTTCTTACATTGGATATCGTGTAAATTACTTCATCCTGCAAAAGAACCCCTTCCATGATTTCTGTTGCCACCTTGGAAAGCTCTCTCAGTTCCGTTTCCGAAGCATAAGAAAAACGCTCCAGTGTTTCCTCTAATTTTTCAGAACACTGTACCCTGATTTTCTCTTCTGTAATATCCTGTACCTGTATTTCTTTTGATATTTCATCCTCTACAAATACATCGGTAATTTTTAATTCCAGAAGTTTTTCTATATAATCCTTTTTTAAAATGGTTCCTTCCGAAATCAGAACAACTCCACCGGCACTGTATATATCCTTTGCCAGAATTTCCCGCCCTTTAATTTGTTCTGTTTTTATCCTTCGCACGTCCCTGTACCTTCTTCCCAGTCTTTGGTATTTTATATTTTTTTACTGTTATTCCGATAAGCTTTGTATATATTCATGCATGGATTCTGCAACTACTTTACTGTGCGCCACCGCTTCCACTACGGTTCTTGCTCCGTTTACCACATCACCGGATCCAAATACCCCCGGCAGAGAAGTATAGCCCTTTTCATCTGCATCCAGTAAGCCTCTTTCGTTTGCCTTTAAGCCCTCCGTTGTTCTCACTAATCGGGAAAGCGGACCTTGACTAATAGAAATAATCACACTATCTGCATTCTCTAATTTTTCTGTTCCCGGAATATCTTCTAAAGAACCGTCTTCCTTTTCCAGTACATCTATAAAAATTACTCCATCATCGGTAATCTCCACCGGCCTGCGGTTGTAATCAAACTTTACCCCCTCCAGCTGTGCATAACTGAATTCATATTCACTGGCTGCCACTTTCTTTGTAATAGAAAAACAAGTAACATCCGGAGAACCTTTGCGGATTACTGTTCGTGCCACATCCATTGCCGCATTTCCTGCACCGATAATAATTACCTTTTTGCCAAGCTTATAACTGTCCGGATTATTCAGATAATTAATGCCAAAATGCACATGCCCAAGAGTTTCTCCCTTAATATGCAGTACATTTGGTTTCCATACTCCTGTACCGATAAATACTGCCTTATATCCATCCCGGAATAAATCATCAATTGTAATAGCAAATCCGATAGTTGTGTTTGGACGAACCTTGATTCCTTTTCTTTCCAAATGACGGTACTCAATATCATCAATCACAGACTTTGGCAGACGGAACTCCGGAATACCATAACGAAGGACACCGCCAATTTTGTCTTTTCCTTCAAAAATAGTAATCTGATATCCATACCTGGCAAGAATAATTGCAATAGTAAGTCCTGCCGGTCCGGAACCGATAATGGCAACCTTCTTTCCATTGGATGGGACCGGTCCCTGGGTCATTTGGTTCGCATAAGTAGAAGAAATATAATTTTCAATTACAGAAAAGTGCACCGGTGTTCCTTTCTTTCCAAGAACACAATGACCTTCACATTGTTTTTCATGATTACATACCATACTACATACTGTGGTAAGCGGATTGTTTTCAAACAACATCCAGCCTGCCTCATTTAATTTGTTTTCTTTTAAAAGGCGGATTGCCTCCGGAATATTTGTATTAATCGGACAACCCTTCTGACATTGCGGGACCTTACACTGCAAACAACGATTTGCTTCATCCATTACATGGTATGCCATTTTTCTCCTACCCCCTGCTGCAAAATCTACAGATTAAATTTATTCTGCGTAAAGACTTCTTCTGTTTTTTGCTTCCTCTAATGCTCTTCTTTCTTCTGCTGCAAGTACAACAAAAGATTCGCCCTTAATAATTTCCTTTACATAAGTATAACAGCCTTCTCTTGTATGCATGGAAGTAAGAATAAAACCATTATTTTCATCATCTAACAGGCAGAGAGAAAAACTCAACTTTCCTCCCATTTCCTTAAATGCATCGTACTTTACAATTCCGATTTTTTGATATGCCGTAATTAATGTTTCACAAGCAATATTCAATTTTTCAGAAGTATACTTGCTTTCTTCTTTTAAAATATCGATTTCCTTAAACCGGGTTAAAATTGTGCTTTCCAGTGTATGCCCATCGGATCCTTTCATAAATGCATTATATTTTTTTGTTAAAGAGCCCACCTTTACCAATAAAATAATTGTTGTCGACAATAATGCTACTGTTAATACTGCCATTACCAATACAGCAATCAGTAAAATCTGCTCCTGGTTCAACGGTTGTCCGTTCATTTTATTTTTCTCCTTAATTTCCAAATATTTACATTAAAGAATCCATTAATTCTACGATTCTTTCCAACTCATCCATGGAATAATATTCGATTTCAATTTTTCCGGTATTATTAGCTTTATTCTTAATTTCAACTTTTGTTCCAAGAG
>JAZNXI010000049.1:0-7991 GCA_045593825.1 Lachnospiraceae bacterium | reverse complement strand
GCGTTTTCTGCTTGTCAAAAAACGAGGAGGATTATATGAAAGTAAATTCTGTTAAGGGAACCAACGACTATTTACCAAAGGAAACTGCCCTGCGTGACTATCTTCAGGGCAAAATTTTAGAAACCTACCGTGCCTGCGGTTTTGAGCGCATCACCACTCCTATCCTGGAAGACATTGAAAACTTAGACAAGAGCGAAGGCGGCGAAAACTTAAATCTTCTGTTCAAGATTTTAAAGCGCGGCGACAAATTACAGGAAGCCATCGAAAAAGGCAACCCAAAGGAGCTGTCCGACATGGGTCTGCGCTACGACTTAACACTTCCTCTTTCCCGTTACTATGCATGCAACCGCAATAATTTAAGTACACCGTTTAAGGTAATCCAGATTGACCGCGTATTCCGTGCAGAGCGTCCACAGAAGGGCCGTCTCCGTGAATTCGTGCAGTGCGACATCGACATTTTAGGTTCCTCTTCCACCAACTGCGAAGTAGAACTTATCGATACAACAGCAAAGGCACTCTTAAATATCGGCATTGAAAATTTCAAAATCCGCATCAATGACCGCCGTATCTTAAAGAACTTAATCTCTGCGGCAGGCTTTGAAGCAGCAGATGCAGACAGTGTTTGCATTACCTTCGATAAATTAGACAAAATTGGTGCTGAAGGCGTCAGAAAGGAACTTCTCGATAAAGGCTTTGCAGAAGCTGTTGTAGAAAAGTTCGTTTCCATGATGGGCATTACCCCATTCACCTTAGAAGAAGCAAGAAAGTATTGTACCGATACTGCTGCCATCGACAGCGTTGCTTCCATTATTGACACAGTAAAGCAGTTATCCGGCGACCGTTACCAGATTGAATACGACCGCTCCTTAGTCCGCGGTCAGGGCTACTACACCGGTACCATTTTCGAGGTAGAATCCTTAGACTTCGGTTCCTCCATTGCCGGCGGCGGACGTTACGACAACATGATCGGTAAGTTCATCGGTGAAAGTGTTCCGGCGGTTGGCTTTTCCATCGGCTTTGAGCGTATTGCCAGCATCTTAATGGACAAACAGGCTACCATGCAGGGTGCCCGTCCAAAGCTTGCGGTAATCTATCCGGAAAGCGACGTGGTTGCTGCCATCAAGAAAGCTGATGAATACCGCGCCGAATACGACGTTACTTTATTCGAAAAGCCAAAGAAGGTAGGCAAGTTATTCGGTAAGCTTGAAGCTTCCGGCTTCTACGGATGCCTCATCTTAGACGAATCCACAGAAATTAAGGTTTTCACAAAATAAAAAAATTGGTGTCCCCCTATTATGGTAAGGGACACCAATTTTTTATTTTGTATTACCGTTCAATTGTAGCGGCATATTTTAAAACACTAATGGCTGTTCTTTGTAATTCACCCCTGGTGATACCTTCCGGTTTTCCCATGGTTTCCAGCAGGGTGCCGTCAGAAATATACTCGGTTTCTTTGCTTCCCACTACGCTGCCCGGCATCAGTACATCCACACAGGCACGTACACGGTATGCGTTATCACGCATTTCAGGGAATTCCGGGCTGGCTGACTTCTGCATCCACCAGTCGGTCATAATAACACCATCGTAATTCCATTCGCCACGTAATACAGTCTTTGCCAAGTCAAAATTATAATGGCTCCATACACCGTTTATCTTATTGTAGGAGGTCATAATATTCTTTGGCTGACTTTCCTTTACGCAAATTTCAAATCCACGCAGATAAATTTCACGTAAGGCTCTGCCGGACACGCGGGAATCATTGTGATGACGGTTTACTTCCTGATTGTTGCAGGCAAAATGCTTTGGACAGGCAGAACGACCTCTGGACTGGATGCCCCGCACCGCTGCCGCTGCCATTTTACCGGATACATACGGATCTTCGGAGAAATATTCAAAGTTACGGCCGCATAACGGATTTCTGTGAATATTTAATCCCGGAGACAGTAATACATTCACATCAAACCGCTCCAACTCATCTGCCATCTTTTCAAACATCCGCTCCACCAATTCCACATTCCAGGTACATGCCAGTGCGGTTCCGCAAGGCATCAGGGAAGTGTAGCGTTTAATGCGAAGGCCAGCCGGTCCGTCTGCTGTTACAACCACCGGCACTCCCTTTTCCTTCAAGGACGGGAAGAATCCTGCAAATACGCCGGTATTTCCACCCACACCGGAAGGACGGTCCATTGGTCCTTCTCCTCTGGTGAGCGCTTCCAGCTCTTCATCTGTAAGCTGTGCTACGAAAGCTTCTAAAGGCACGTTACCCTTCTTTACTTCTTCAAACCGGATTCCTCTGTCTCCGGTGAACGGAATTTCTGCCGGGAGAGCTCCCTGGATACGACGTTTCATATTCACCATACCCTTTGGCACGGTTTCTGTTGCCGGAACTAATTTCTTTCCTTCTTCTACCGGAACTATCCGTTCAAATTCCTGCTGTACCGGACAAATTTCTTCCAACTGGCGGAATAATCTGGTTTCCTTTACTGCTGTACCGCCGGCATTGCGGAACACCACCCTGCCGCTTTCATTGCTTACACCAAAGAAATACCAGTAGTCACCCTTTTCCAAAACATAGGTATTTTTGTAACCGGTTTTTCCTGTATCGTCAAAGGCTGCCAGCTGTTCCAACGGCACACGGAATACTAAATCCTGGGAGGTACCCGGCAAAAGCTCTTCTGTCTTTTGGAACGCCAACAGACTTCTCTTTTCCCTGCCAAGCACTCCCTGCGGTGCTTCCATATAAAGCTGTACTACTTCCTTTCCTGCCCGCTTACCGGTATTGGATACCCGGACGGAAATTTCAAAATAATCATCAACACCCTGTCCGTGATAAGATAACGGCAATGTATCAAAGGTAGTATAAGACAATCCGTAACCAAAGGAATACAGCACCTTTTCCTTGGCAAAGGTTTCAAAATAACGGTAGCCTACATAAATATCTTCTTTGTAAAAATTAAACTCTTTATTTCCAAAATTTTCTGCGCTTGGATAATCCTCGTAATGTAACGCAATGGTGTCGTTCAGCTTTCCGCTTGGATTTTCTTTTCCGGACAAAATATCCGCCAAAGCATTACCAGCCTCCATGCCGCCGAGCCACATCATCAAAATGGCACTGAAATTATATTCCACGGTAAAGGACATATCAATGATATTACCGCAGTTTAATACCAGTACGGTATTTTCAAAAGCTTCCGTTACCATTGAAAGCATTCTCTTTTCTTCCTGTGTCAGATAATAACTGCCTTCTCCCAGGAAGTTTTCTCTTTCCTCTCCTGCAGCACGGCCAATAATAATTACAGCTGTCTGTGTTTCCTGTGCGGCATCTTTTACCAGTTCTTCCGTTAATGGCATCTCCGGATAAAAGTATGGCCACTTTCCCCACTCCTTGCCCGGATCCGCAAGATTTTCTTTTTGCATGCACCAGTTTTCATATACCGGTGCCAATGTTTCATTTACAGTAATACCTTCGCATGCCCGTAAGCCTTCCAGTACCGAAACCTTCTTTGGAGGATGAACATTTCCTCCGCTGCCGTAGCCTACATAAAAGGTATCTACCTGGCACCTACCGAACACAGATACTTTTTTATCCTCTGCCAACGGCAAAATTCCATTATTCTTTAAAAGGACACAGCCTTCTGCAGCTGCTTTTCTGGCCAGTTCCTGCATTCCCGGGGTATACACTCTTTCACCTTCGATTTCAGAAATCAGTTCCTGCTCCAAGCCGGTGGATTCAACTTCTGTACACATACCTTTTTATTCTCCTTTTCCTATACTTTTTTCTGCCAAACCCTTGTCCAGTCAGACTTTATTAAAAATATGAAAAATACGATACTGCTTAATGTCCAGGTCAACGGATATGCCCAGGAAATCGTTGCAAATTTAGGAATTACCTTCAGCATTTGGGTAACATAAATAATTCGCACTCCGCACCAGAAGGACAACATGGTTATCATTGGAACAATAGCCTTGCCGCAGCCTCTGAGTACTCCTGCTGCACAATGGGAAAATGCCAGCAGGAAGAAAAACAGGGAAACTACCTGTGCATGGGTTTCACCAAAAGCAATTGCCTCCGGCGTATCCACAAAAATACGCAGTGCATGTTTTGCACCAAAATGACAAAGAATTCCCACAGTTTCTGCCATCAACATTCCGGAAACAATACCAAACACTGCACCTTTTTTTGCCCTTTCTACCTTACCTGCTCCCAGATTCTGGCTGATATAAGTAGGCAGCGTCATGGACATGCTGGTAATCGGCATGAATACCAAACCTTCAATTTTTGCATAGGCACCATGACCCGACATGGCATAGGCACCAAAACTATTGATATTGGTCTGTACCACCATGTTTCCTATACTAATAACAGAATTCTGGATACCCGTTGGCAGACCCTGGCGGATAACTTCTCCCATAATCTTTTTATGAAATTTAATCTTTTTTAAATCCAGTTTTGTGGTCTCGTCCTGCAGACGACACATCTGAATGATACAAAGAACTGCACTAAGTCCCTGGGATATCACCGTGGCAACTGCCGCTCCGGCCACGCCCCAGTCAAACACAGCCACAAACAGCAGGTCCAACACCACATTGGTAACCGAGGATATGGCAAGATAATATAACGGATGGATACTGTCTCCCAAGGCCCGCAGGATTGCCATGCCCGTATTGTACATAATAACAGTGGAAACACCGCCAAAGTAAATGGAAAAATACATTCTGGAATTTACCACAACACTTTCCGGAACCTTCATCCACACCAGAAGCTGTGGAACCAGAAGTACTCCCGCTATAGTAGCCAGTACGGATGCCATAAGTCCAAATAAAAAGTTGGTATGAATGGACTTGGAAATCATGTCTTTATTTTCTGCCCCCACATAACGGGAAATAACAACACCTCCGCCAATGGCAATACCGCCAAAAAATCCGGTAATAAAGAAAATCAGACTTCCTGCAGAACTTACCGCCGCAAAGGCGTCGTTGTCGGCAAAATTGCCTACTACCCAGGCATCTGCCATATTATAAAACTGTTGTAACAGCTGACCTAAAAACACCGGCACCGCAAAGGAAATCATTCCTTTCACAATAGAACCATTGGTTAAGTCCACCACTGCTTTCTTTTTTGTTTTTGTCAAACTCATGATGATTTATTTCCTTACTAATAATGCAACATTTTCTACATGCCAGGTATGGCAGAAGCAGTCCACCGCCTGCATTTTTTCTACCCGGTATCCCTTTTTCTTTAACACATCCATATCTTTCTTTTGTGTTACCGGATTACAGGAAATATACACAATTTTCTTTGGTGCCAATTGTGCCACGGAATTTAAAAACTTAGAGTCACTGCCGCTTCTTGGCGGATCCATAAATACCACGTCCGGCTTCTTTGCTGTTTTATCCTTAGAAAGCTGCACCATAAATTCTCCCGCATCCGCCGCAATAAAACGCACGTTGCTGCAGTTATTTTTCTTAGCATTCTTTTTGGCATCCGCAATGGCTGCCTCATTTAATTCTACACCAAGAACTTCTCCTGCCTGCTTTGCCGCCACCATGGAAATGGTACCGATACCACAGTACGCATCCAGCACGGTTTCTTTACCGGTGAGCCCCGCAAAAGATACCGCCGTATTGTATAATTTTTCAGTCTGTACCGGATTTACCTGATAGAAGGACTGGGCGGAAATTTCAAATTTCAATCCGCAAAGTTCATCTTCAATCGTGCCCGGTCCATACAGCACCGTTTCTTTTTTACCTAAAACCATGCTTGTTTTGGCACTGTTTATACTATGGAGAATTGTGGTAATCTGCGGGAACTTCTTGCGAAGCCCCTCCACAAATACATTCTTTTCTTTAAATTCCCGGCTGCCGGTAACAAGCACCACCATAACCTGTCCTGTTTTTTCGCCGATGCGGATATAAACATGACGAAGCACACCGGTTTGCCTGTCTTCATTATAAGCAGGAATTTTTCCTTTGCGCATAATATCAACCACACACTTAATAATTTCATTTGCCAGGGTGTGCTGAATCTGACACTTCTCTGTTTTTACTACCTTGTGGGAATTTTCCTCATAAATTCCGGCCAGTAACTCTCCCTTTTTAGTATTGGAAAAGGAAGCATAAATTTTATGGCGGTAATTCCACGGTTCCTCCATGGCAAGAATTGGGGCAATAACCCCTTTTCCTTTTTCCTCCGGGAACAGCTCTTCTATTTTTTGCTGTTTCCAGGCAAGCTGTGCTTCATATTTCATATGCATGACCTGACAGCCGCCGCAGGATTCATACACCGGACATGTCACCGTAACACGGTCCTCCGACGTTTTATCCAATGTTACCAGCTTTGCCCCGGTTTCCTTTGCTTTATATACGAGTTCAATATCGCCTTTTTCTCCCGGCAGCATATATGGAACGGAAAAAGGCTTATTATTAAACACTATTTTACCCTTTCCGTATTCATCCAAGCCTTTACAACCAACACGGTATTTCTTTCCCATTTGATACCTCTTATCTAAAAAACTTCACAGCTATAGCATTTTATTTTTTCTTTCTAATTATATCTCTTTTTACATAGAAAGACAATGCCTGATTTTGACATAGCACATAGAAAATGTTATACTAAGTACAATGAATTTTGCAAAAAAAGGACACTGTTATGATTACGTTTATTACTGCTCTTTATCCGGAAGCAAAGGAATTAATTAACAAACTAAATCTAAAAAGACAAAATGCAGAAAGTCTGTACCAGCTGTTTGAAGGTGAAAATATCTGCCTGATTATTACCGGCGCCGGTATGATAGCCGCTGCCACCGCTGTTTCCAGACATTTTGCCCTTTATCCGGCAGTTGCAGCTTCTGATATCGTTGTAAATCTCGGTGTGGCCGGTTATGCTCCGTGGACCACCGGCACCTCCTCTGAGGGAGATTTATTCCTTGCATCAAAAATCACAGAAGCCGCCACCGGCCGTACCTTTTATCCGGATTTCTTATACCGTCATCCGTTCCGCCTGCTGCCGTTGGTAACAGTACCCGCAGTATGCAATAGCGCAGATGCTTTTTCCGAAGAAACCCTGGTTGACATGGAAGCCTCTTCTCTGTATCAGGCACTGCTTCCCCACATCTCTCCGGACAGAATGTTCTTTTTTAAGGCTGTTTCCGACATTGTAGGTGCCCCGGGGAACGGACCGGTTCAACCGGAAGCACTTCTTTCCCCCCATCTTGATACCATTTGCTCCTTTGCAGAAGAATTACATCGTTTCTTAACGGAGTCCGCTTTTACAGAACCGGTGCTGTCGGAACAGGAACAGCAGCTTTCCGACGCTCTTTGCCTTCGTCTTCCCATGACAGAGGCCATGTCCCGTGACTATCACCGCCTGTTAAAATATGCAAAGCTTGCCCGGAAACCACTGGCTTACCTTTTGCAAACGTTCCTGGATTCCCTGGAAGGTACCCATATCCGCGGCAAAAAACAGGCTATGCCTTATCTGGAACAATTCCGGGAAATCATAATTAACGAAACCGGGAACCACACAGATACTCTTCCTTCCATGGAAACGGAAGAGGGAGATTCCGCCGGAAACAACAAAAATCAAATCTTTTACCGGCCGTTTTTCTCCACTGTATATGCAGAACGTAATGTTTGGAACGAAGAATGGGAAAATAAACTTTCCAAAACTCCGATTTTTATCAATCACTATAAAGATATTTTCAACCGCAGCCACCAGGATTTTGCAGCCCAAAAGAAAGCACCGTCCCTGATTCTGGCTAAAAAGACCGGAACCCTGATTTACAAAGGTGCCCCGGTATGCCAAAACTTCGGTAACGAGCACTTTTACTACACCTCCTGCATGATGAACTGCATCTACCACTGCGACTACTGCTATCTACAGGGAATGTATCCTTCCGGACATGTTGTGGTTTTTGTGAATCTGGAGGATTATTTTAAGGAACTGGAAGCATTAAAGTCGGATGCCAAGCGGTCTTAGGAAGACAAGTTGC
>JAZNXI010000048.1:0-2935 GCA_045593825.1 Lachnospiraceae bacterium | reverse complement strand
AAGACCGCTTGGCCTCCGACTTCTGAAGGTCGTCTTCCTTTTCCTTCTTCTGGGTTACTGCCATTGGCTTGGTGTAAGTTGCCTTTGTCGGCTGCGTTACACTGCCTTCATAAGTAGCCGCATCCTCTTCCTTTGGTGCAGATACGTTCTTGTTATCTTTAAGTTTGTCATTCTTTGTGTTTGTTGTTTCTTTTGCAGGCTTGTTATACATATTCTGTACATACTGTTCTGCTAATTTTGTTGCTGTAAATTTCATAAAAAATCCTCCCTGATATAGTATTTTTGAACAGGCTTCGTCCTTGAAACCTTTCCTTACCTACTATATCGGAAGGATTTACTTAATTCTTAACCTAATTATGTTAACTTCTCATGTAAAAACAACGTTTTTACTCATAATCCACATCAGAATACCAATGAAAGCTTGGAGAATACCTAAACAACACCTTTGCCATGATATCCTCTTCTTTCAGATAAGTATTTTTCCACTTACGGGAATCCTGGGAAGAATTGCGGTTATCACCCAGCATAAAGTAGCATCCCTCCGGCACCACATAAGGTCCGTATTCGCCATGCATCGCTTCCTTCAGATAAGGCTCCTTGATTGGGTCACCGTCAATAAATACGGCACCATTTTTAATTTCCACCGTTTCTCCCGGCAAACCGATAACACGTTTTACATAGGTAGTTTCCGGATGGTCCGGATATGGAAAAATAACAATATCGCCGCGCTCCGGCTCGCTAAACAGATAAGCCAGCTGGAAGCCCATAATGCAGTCGTCCACCTCAATGGTGCGCTCCATGGAGCCCGTTGGCACCTCTGCCTTAATAATAACGTAGTTATTGATAAGCTTTGCCGCCAAAACAGCCAGCGCAATGGTTAATACCCAGGAAAGTACTTCCTTTATCTGCTTTTTTAAATTCTGATTCATGATGCTCTATTGATTGACTGCCTCCACAAATTTTAAGAAAGCAGCTTTTCCTTCCTCTGTTCTCTTGTAGACGCCGGCATGCTCCAGTACCTTTACAAATACGTCGCCTACTTCCTTTTCAATTATAGCATCAATATTTTCTTTGTCAAAGGTTTTATACTTATTTACCAGTTCTTCTGCCCAAGGTCCGTGTGCCGCAATGCTCTCCACCTCGGAAACCTTAACGCCCTTTACCAGACACTGCTTTACTTCTTCCAATTCATCCTTTAATCTTGCAGGAAGCACCGCCAGACCCATTACTTCAATGAGACCGATGTTTTCCTTCTTAATGTGATGAAGCTCTGCATGCGGATGATATACTCCCAACGGATGCTCCTCGGTGGTCAGATTATTACGAAGCACCAAATCCAGCTCGAATTTATCTTCTCTTACTCTTGCAATCGGAGTGATAGTGTTGTGCGGTTCGCCGTCGGTTTCCGCAAACACGGTAGCTGCTTCGTCAGAGTAACCTCTCCAAGCCTTTAAGATTTTTTCTGCCAGTTCTACCAGACGCTCCTTCTTTTCGCTGCGGATACGGATTACGGACATCGGCCACTTTACAATACCGGCTTCCACATCTTCAAAACCGTTAAAAGTAACCGTTTTTTCCACTTCAGCCTTTGCCATAGCAAAGGTATAGTGTCCGCCCTGGAAATGATCGTGGGTTAAAATGGAACCACCTACGATTGGCAGGTCTGCATTGGAACCTAAGAAATAGTGTGGGAACTGCTCCACAAAATCAAGAAGCTTTACAAAGCAGGCACGGTCGATCTTCATTGGGGTGTGCTTCTGGTTCAGCACGATACAATGCTCGTTATAATAAACATATGGGGAGTACTGGAAGCCCCAAGGCTCGTTGTTAATAGTTAACGGAATAATACGCAGGTTCTGTCTTGCCGGATGATTGGTACGTCCCGCATAGCCCTGGTTTTCCATACAAAGCTGGCACTTCGGATATCCGCTCTGCTTCATGAGCTTTGCAGCCGCAATGGCCTTTGGGTCCTTTTCCGGCTTGGAAAGATTGATGGTAATATCAATTTCGCCGTATTCGGATGCAATCTTCCACTTACGGTCTTTTGCCACACGATCGGTACGGATGTAATTGGTATCACGGCACAGCTTGTAAAAATAATCAGTAGCTGCTTCTGTACTCTCTTCCTTCTTCTCTTCAAAGGTACGGATAACTTCGCTTGGTCTTGGGGTCAGAAGTCCCATTACCTTAGTGTCAAATAAATCGCGGTAAGTTACGGTGTTATCTTCCATCAGGCCATGCTCTGCGGCATAATCACACATATGCTCCAGCACCTCGGAAAGATGGGCGGTATCACATGGTAAAGCAAGCATTTCTTCCTCACCGATATCGTCCATGCCAAACAGTTCCATTAAGCGGTTTACGGTATAAATTCTATCCTCTTCTGCAATTAAGCCGGTGTTTACGCCATATTCTGCCAGCCATAAAATTTCTCTTGTCATAATTATTCTCCATTCCGAGAATGCCGGAAGAAAAACTCCCGGCACTCTCTGACTCTCTTTCTAAAATTATTACAGTTCTACAGGGCCGCTGCCGATGTCTACTACATAGAAATCTGCCGCATAGCCAATCTTATTCTTATAAACTTCACCAACGGTTGCAATAAAGTTATCTACGCAATCTTCCTTAACGATGCTTACGGTACATCCACCAAAGCCTGCGCCGGTCATACGGGAACCGATAACGCCCTCTACGGTCCAAGCGGTTTCCACTAAAGTGTCCAGTTCAATACCGGTAACCTCGTAGTCATCACGAAGGGAAACGTGGGAAGCATTCATTAACTGACCGAAAGTAGTTACATCATTTGCCTTTAATGCGTCAACCGCACGGATGGTTCTCTGATTTTCGTAAACCGCATGCTTTGCACGGCGGATTTTTACTTCATCGCCGATAACATCCTTGATTTCTTCAAATTCAGCCTCGGAAAGCTCGCCGA
>JAZNXI010000047.1:0-18752 GCA_045593825.1 Lachnospiraceae bacterium | reverse complement strand
CTGTGGAATATAATCCCGATGATTTACAACATGGATTTTGGGATGATTCGTATCTAACCATTCAGGAACGTGTCCCCAGGTAATAAAATGTATTTTTCTTACCCATGGCGCAAATTTCTCCACACCACGGAACCAATATTTTAACAACTCCCAGTCACGGTAGCGGACCTCGTCATCATCTGTACCAAGCTCCGGGCTGTATTTTGCTTTTTCTTTCCGCCATGCCTTATCATTGCCATCCACCCAGGTGATGACAAAATCAATTTCCTCGTGATGTGCCATATTCTCCTCCTGTGACACCGTTCTTATCCTTTTAATTATCTGTAAACCCCGCCATTACATCCCTAAAGCTTAAGGATTCCTCAACAGTAAATTCACCGATTTTATATCCAAACTCCTGCATTTCCTGCTCATTGGCAAATTCAATATACCTGTTACTGTCTTTGTCAAACACAGAGAAAAACACTTCGTATTCTCCTGACCGGAAATCTTTCAGCGAAACAGCTTTATTCACAAGCAGCAAATCCGAAGCGCTTGTGCCTCCCGCCAGTTGTCTCACATCTACATCTACCGGATAAACCGTTACTTCCCCGATAGCTTTGTTCCGGACAGAAACACACACATCCTGCTTTTTATAAATAGGAGCAAATCCTACATTTTGCAGATTGATGTTAACGCTTAATTTATCCGACCAATAGTTTCTTCTTATGGAAACGTCTTTAATCAGCATGCGGTATCCCAAATGCCGTTCCACGTAGCTTAAACCATCCATTCCGTAAAAGCATCCACTTTCCGTAACAGTACTCTTTGCCCACTTATTCAGTACATTTTGGTCATAATCAATATTTAAGTAAGAAATATGCATCCGGGCCAACGTTTCTTTTGCGTTCTCAAAATCATTCCAAGGGTTATTAACGATTACCTCGCCACCGTTCGGAACGTATCTGCACAGTTCTTCCTGAAAATCCAGTTCTTCTTCTCTGTTCCACAGGCCAAAGCTTCCTGCCTCTGTCTTACTATGTACACCGTAAGTCCCAAAATCACCCTCATTTCCCATAATACCGTCATTAAAAAGGCTCAGACGCCGGACAATAGAGGAACGTAGGCGGGCTTCTGTTGTTAATTCTGCCACACCGGTAATTCTTCTCCACTGGGCAGGCGTACGCACCGCAAGATAGGTATTTTCTCCCGTCACTGCTTCCAGTTGAAGAGCCAGACGCTGCATCTCATCCAAATGTCTGGTACCGTTTAATTCTCCCCAGTTTCCGATAAACAGTCCCTGCAAAATATAAATACAATCGGAGTGTATTTTTAAAGTTTCCTGCAGCTGCCGCATGTGCTCATAAATTATTTCAACCTCCTGCGGCTCCGTCTCCAGATTCTTTCCGTCCCAGTCATACATAAAACGTACAATATATTGCTTGCCTACTTCTTCCAGACCCAGAAAAATATCTTCAATATTTTTTAATGCCGTTTCAGACAAAGGACGCTCTGTATAATTTCTGAGATTGATTTGTATCATTGCCAGCTCGTGCCGGTCATTTTTTAGCTTTTCTACAGCCAGTTCGTCAAAGCTTTGGTTATTATCATCCGGAACAAAACCGTACATTAGGTAAAAGCCACGATACGGATTACTCAACTGACGATCCGACTCTGCGAAAGACTCTGTAGTCACGCTCACTATACGAGGAAAATTAAGTTCTATATCTTTTATATTGCCGCATATACCTAGCGTCCGGAATAAGCACATCGCAATTACAACAATATACTTAACAAAAGAACCCGTCACATATTTCATTCTTAGTTTAACCCCAAATTATATAATCTTTGTACATTCTGTTGTACATAGTAGCACACAAAGGCCTCATCCTCATAGTATATTTTCATTTCATTCGGATATGCTTTTTCAAATTCTTCGCACCATTCATACATCTGAGATTCCAGGATAGTCCGATTGGTCAAAACCGAATATGCCTGTGCAGGTTTTGATAAATACCCCACTGTCTGCTTTGCCGCTTCCGGAGATATTTCAGAATGATCTATATTCTCACCGACACTGATGGAATATCCGGTATAAAAGCGCTCATACTTATTCTTTGCCAGCCATTCCGGTCCGGAAAAGAAGTGGCTATGGGCATAGCGGAGTGGATGCTTCTCCACAAAGAAAAATATGTACTCCGTTGGGAGAGTATAGGACTCTTTATTCTGGTTTTTTATAAAGGTATGAAGTTCTTCATGTCTTCCGTCCTGAATTACCTGATATATTTCATCCGTTGTAGATACTATAGTATATGTATTCTCCGGCAATGTTTCAATAACCTCATTGGTTACCGAAACCGCCGCATTATATCTTGTCAACTCATAATACAGATAGCCATGATAGTTTCCCGTAACATATATCAAAACTACCAGTGCACCAGTGACAACTCCCACGGTATGCTTCATAAAACGGGCATCCAAACATTTTTCTAAAACCGAATAACCCATATCAAGAAGAATTATAAAAACAGTAATCAGCAACAAATGCTCCGTAGAGCATAATCTGGAACCTGCAATCAGCTCTGGAAGCTTAATATATGGTCCCGCATAAATAATCATATAAAATATGGTTGCCAAAAGAATTATCGGATATCCTAAGGCATATTCCACTTTTCTGTTGTCCGTGGAATAATCTCTTATATCTCTATATGCATAGTACAAATTGTATAATACACAAATTACGGAAACTAGGCAGGTGGCTCCTACAATCCACTTAGCACGAGCCTTCGTATAAAGCATCTCATATCCGTATTTATATACCCCCTGTACTTTTTCCTTAACAATATTAAAAATTTTTACTACCGTATTCTTTGCTGCTTCCATTGCTTTTTTCAAAATAGAAACACCAGAATTGTTTACCACCTCTGTATCCTG
Source organism: Lachnospiraceae bacterium (assembly GCA_045593825.1). Classification (GTDB taxonomy): domain Bacteria; phylum Bacillota; class Clostridia; order Lachnospirales; family Lachnospiraceae; genus SIG299. Next base: position 15,839 of record JAZNXI010000047.1, on the reverse strand, counting down.
CGTCAATACACCGGATTCGGTCATATCCGGTGTCTGGTTTTCCGGCAAAGAAGCCTCCTGTTTATTTTGTGTTCCGGCAGATTCCTCCGTTTTGTTTCCTGACTGAATTGCATGAGTACGCCCTGCACCGGTGTCTGTACCGTTAATAACATTCATTGCCCAGCCAATGGACCCCTGGAATGGTATTCCGGAAGCCAGTGCACCCAGCATTGGCGTAGCCGCCACTGCCGCTCCGATTGTAACACCTGCCACAAGAGGAAGAAAATGCTTTTTTGTAAACACTTTTCTCCACAAACATACCGCCACTGCCGCGCATAAAAAGAACGCCATGATTGTTACATAAAAATGAATTGCGATAGATGCTGCTAATGAAAAAATGAATAACAACAAATTTTCATCCCAACACTGCTCCAATTCTCTTTTTTTAAGCTTTGTTGATTTCTCGCTCAACAGATATTTCATCAGATAAAGTGCGCACAAATATATGGTATGAAAACCATACTCCTGCGGTAATGTCCATTGCAAACGGGACATACTGAACACTTCGTCCACACAGGAAACATCCAGAACCAGAAATACAGCCAAAACAAATATTGCACAAAATCTCCAACGGAAAATCTCTTTCAGGAAGCAATAAGCAGCCACCAGTATAATTGCAATATGAATTCCTGCCATAAACAAATAGCAACTGAATAATTTAACTCCCAGTAACGTATGAATGCTGTAGATAACACAGTGCATGGCTTCCGGATATACGCCTGCTGAAAAGATTTTCCCCTGGGTCAAGCCATAAGTCCATGCATGATGAACATACATATCACCAAACCCATAAGAATTGTTCTGGAAAGCACCCCAAGAAAAATACAGCATTCCGTACACCACTATCAATACCAATAAAGTGTACTCCTGCCAATTCTGCTTATATTGCAGCCAAACAGGTTTCATCAATTCTTCGAGTTTCCGTGCATACTTTCTAACTTCCAGCCGAATAAAGTTTTTGATTCCGTAGCTGCCGTTTACCAGATACTTAAACTTATTTTTTCTTTCCGGTGTAATCTTAAACCACTCCCGGATAGAATAAAAGAACACGCCGTAAAACAGAATCCGCATAGTCCAATCGTTCAAAATGTGTAATAATCCAAGTAATAAAACCGCTGTATTGATAATTACTACCTGCGCAGTTACACAGAAGCTGAATTTAAATGTAGCTCCTTTTCCCTTTAAAAAACGGCGGAACACAGTTAACGGCCAAACAAACATAAGAAAGCCATAGCCTAATAATACTTTACCATATTCTATTATCCAATAAAGCGTATTTTCCATGCTGCACCTCTTATGCTTTCTTTACGTTATAAATTATTCTATAATTCTTATTCTTCCTAACGGAACACGGCCGTCATCATCCATCTGATTGGCAAAGAAAATTCTTTTTCCGTCCTTTTTCCGCCGTACATTTAAATACAGTTCACAAGGCAGTGCCGGAATTCTTCCGGTAAGAACACATATCTTGCCAGGATCCCAGTCTTTGCCGTCACAGTCCAAACGAACGGAAAACAGCACATCATCCTCAATCTGACCTTCCAACAGAACAACCAATCGGTTATAGCAATTGGCAAATCCTATATTTTCCACCGAAATATTAACAATAAACTCTGCTTTTGCCTCCGGTGGGTCTTTTTCCAGCTTAACAGAAACATCTCTAACAACATACCGGTATCCCAAGTGACCGCCTACATAGTTGAAGAAGTTTTCTCCCTTCCAAGGGCCATCCCCTTCCCATGTCCATTGCTTCCACTGATTCAGAATTCTTTCATCATAATCCTTGTTCAAATAAGTAATATGCATTTTTTTCAACACTTCGGCAGTTTTTTCCGGGGTATATTCCGTTAGATAAGTATCTCCGCATACCACTTCGCCACCTTGCGGAACTGTTTTGCAAAGCTTATCCTCAAATTCCAGTTCTTCCTCCCGCTTCCAAATACCATCCCATCCTGCATTTAACTGCGAATCCGCACCAAAGGTACCCAGATGGGTTTCCGAGCCAAAAATGGCGTCATCAAAAAGCCCCGTAGTATCGGTGCCGAATTCTTCCTTGCCACAGCACTCCGGATGCAGCATTCTCCAAATAGACGGTTTTCTCACCGCCAGATAAGGTCTGCCCTGAAATTCCGTCTGCATCATACCCCAAAGCAGCTTTATTTTGTCCGGTGCAATAAATCTGGAGGTATGCATTTCCCCCCAGTTACCAATTAACATTCCCTGCGCTACAAAAACAACATCGGAAAATTCTTTAATCACCGGTGTCAGCTGCTCCATATGAGCCACCACCTGTTTAAAGAAAAACGGTTCCCGCTCCAATGCTTTCCCTTCGTGATCATAGGTAACACGTAAAATAATATCAACGGCATACCGCTTAAAATAAGACAATATTCTGCGGATATTCACCATAGCCTGCATATCCAGTAATTTTTCCCGATATGCGCCGATATTCAGTATAACCAGCACTAAGGTATCCGTACCTTCCTCGCATGGAGAAATTGAACTAAAATCCGGCTCCTCCTCCACAAAAAAAGGATAAATACTATACCATCCCTTGGCAGGATTTCCCGAAATATCTGCTGTTTCAATCAGTGCTCCCTTATAGAATTTCCACATAATTCTCGGTTTAAGGAACTTAAACAGTAATTTTTTCATTACCCTCCTCCATGTCCATCTTATAATACTTTACCCTAAGCCACACTGCAATAATAGAAAACATCATTCGGAACATATAAATAATCGGTTTTAAACCGGAATGCATGCTGACACCTTCCGTTCTGGCATACATAACTGCCGGTATTTCCTCTACGGAAAAGCCAAGCAACAGCATTTGCATAATCATATTGGCATCCGGATAACGGTCATCAAAATTGTTATATCCGGAGTAAAAGCAAAATGCCCTTCGGCTAAGTCCTTGTAAACCGGTGGTCGGATCCATAATCTTTTTTCCTGTTCCCAGTTTTATCAGTCTGCGGAACAGGACAAATGCCACTTTTTTCAGTACCGATACCGGAAAGGATACACTGCCCGGCATAAAACGGGAGCCCAGAACGATGTCCGGTGTTTTTCCGTTTTCATCCGGTGTAGTCAAACGATTATATAAATTTAATACATTACATACATCATGCTGACCATCCGCATCCATCTGAATTACATATTTATAGCCTCTTCGGTATGCAAATTTGTAGCCAAGCTGCAAGCCGCTGCCATAGCCCAAATTATACACATGGGTAACCACCTCGTGCCCATGGGACCGCACTACTTCTGCTGTGTTATCTTTGGATGCATCATTCATTACCAAAACATCTGCCAAGTCTGCTATTTCCGGCTGATTTAATTTGTCCATCAGGTCCCCTATTGTTTTTCCCTCATTATAAGCCGGAATAATGATAAGTACTTCTTTTTTTCTTTTGCTTTCCATAGTAGTTCTCCCTGCTATGCTTATACTAATAGTGCCAGTAATTTTTCTATTTCTTTATTTTCTGTCATTTGCTTTTGGGCAGCCATTTTACCATACTGCTCACGCATCTTTGCATTTTCCACCAGTTGAATCACACCCTCTGCAATTGCCGCCGGATTAAATTCACACAACAGACCGTCCACTCCGTGGATAACCTGTTCACGATTGCCGCTACAATCAGATGCCAAAATCGGTTTTCCCAATACTTGTGCTTCTGCTATAGCAACACTCTTCCCCTCATACCTTGTAGCATGCACGTATAAGTCTGCCTGTTTTAAATAGCTATACGGATTTTCTGTCATTCCAAGCAATCGAAAATCCTCTTCCAACTCCAACTCACTGATTAACGCTTCCAATATAGGACGCTGTTCTCCTTCTCCAAGGATATACCAGCGCGCACGAACTTGTTGCTCTTTTAGCAGCTTCATTGCACGAATAGACTGTGCAAAATCCTTTGGTTCAGTCAATCTGCCAACCGTCAGTATCCGAAAACCGGAGTAATCATCACTAAAACCGGTTTTCTCTTCCGACATGGAAATAATACGGTTTCGGTTAATTATATTATTAAAAACTTCTGTTTTATCAGCAATCTCCGGATAAACACTCAACAATATCTGCTTAACTTCCTCCGAAACCGTAAAAACCTTGTCGTAGTGCAGATAACAATCCTTATCCATTGACCGCGTATAACCCGCACGGAAATAATTGGTATGATAAAACGCTACCTTTTTCTTTGCATTTACATGGTCAGCCACATAATACGCGGAACCGCCCTCAATATAGGCCACCGCTAAATCAAACTCTTCTTCAAACCGTACCGCACTATCGGACAGGACTCTCCATAAAAGCTTATCCGGCTGAATTCTTTTACATTTTACCATATCCCAAAACTGCTTTACAAGATACGGAAACAACCGGAACACGGTTCCGTTTTTAAACAATGCCTTTAGGGAAGTCTTCAATAAATGCCGTTTTCCTTCCGGAACCAGAACGGAACACTCATCAAAATTTTTATTAAGAAGCTTAACCCCTTCCGGAACCTGGGATATCATTTCTCCCTGACCGGTAAGTACAAAAAGAGAAATATCCAGTTCATCTTCTTTTACCAGACATCGCAAGAGCTCCAATAACGCCATTTCCGCACCTGCTCTGCCCATGGTATTTATAACAAAAAGAATTTTTTTCATGATATTATCCTATCTGCTCTTCTTCCTTCTTTTCTGCTTCCAGTTTTTCTACTCTGGCCAAAATATCCCGGTTTTCATAATTCAGTAACGACACCTGTAACGCCAGCTCATGATTTTTTCTGACCAGTTCCGATATTTTGGAGCTGATAAAAAACGCCCCCTGCAAAACCACCACACCGATAATCATAATCAGTACCAGTCCCGTTGCACTAATATATTGACTGATACCATATGGGTGCAGGAGAATTCCGCCCAGTATAAAAACTACCGACACAATTCCCCAAGCCAGGCAGACACTTTCCGTCATTTTACGTTTAGCCAGGGAAGAAACCGTAGCTATCAAAAGCATCAAACCAGCTAAAATCATAAATGCTCTTAAAATAACACCTGTTGTCATGCGTGCTTTACCTTCCTTTTCCTCTTTTTTGCAGCTCTTTCCTGCTCCTCCAATAAGGCATATCTGTCAAACACCTTATTGGACGGACAACGGCCGCTTCCTTTTTTCATGATATTGCCATTACAGAAAATATGTACATCCAAACGTTTTTCAATGGCACGAAGTCTTGCATATGCAATCGTAAAACCGATTAAAGTACCAAATATTAACCCAAGACCATACCACATTGGCTGTAATTTGCTTGCAAACACCGAACCAGCTACCGTACCAATCAGCATGCCGATGGAAGAAAGCAGAGCGCCGTTTAAATCACTGTAGTAGTACTGAAAAATAACAGCTGCGTTTAATATAAACCATATAAAATATCCTACCGCAAGGCACGGATAAATCTGCATAATCAATCCGTCAAAACCAAAGTTCGGAAGGAAAATCATAAACAGGAAAAATATAATGATGGAAATAACAAACTGTACACGCACTAAATGAATCAATTCAGCAGAGAGCTGATGAAACATTCTGCGCTTTGCATTGTCAATATCCATACCTCGTCCACCGATAACGGCTTCCGAATAACCTTTATATCTTTCGTTAAAATGCATTTCCACGCGGGAAATAAACAAAATGCTGGCAGAAATATTGGTAATCATCGCCAAGCAGGATGCCATATCGTATGCCGGTGCGCTTACAAAAGTATCCTCCACCACCATACGAAGGTCTGTTGTCCAAAAAACAAAATTATGCACATACAAACCCAGCATATAGAAAAAATTAGTAAAAATCAGCTGCCAGTATTTTCTCATAAATTGAAAGACCGGCTTATAGCGTTTGCTGCTGCGACGGAAATAACTTTTTATCTGCGCCCACTCCAGACTTGCTATTATACCAAACCCTACATCCAGAGACACTAACATGGAAATCGGCGTGTCCCAACGAAGAAAGTATACAAACACAATGGAGACTAATACAGTAGCTACCATGCCAACAATAAAGAATCCGGCAATTTTGGTATATGCTTTACATATTGACAAATACATCATTGTGTAAAACACGATTACTACAATAACATAGCCGCAATAACCGGCAAAAATAAATTTGAGACTGACTCCGCCGACCAGGTATTCCCACACGCAAAACGGTATACCAATCAAACAGCTGAAGCACAAATTCAGCAAAAGACCTATGTAATAGCACGGCAAAATATCATCATATGTCTCATTATAAATGACATCCGACATGTATCTGGACAATACCGCGTTAAATGGAGCTGCGGTAATTAAAGCAAAAATAAAGATATACAGTACCGTTCCCGAATACAACTCCCTGGTGGCATAACCCAGTTTGGAAGCCCCCAGCAGAGCATCCATCAACATAATTGCCGCAATTACCACAAACATCGGCAACACCGTAATAACCGTACTGTAACCGGCACCCACCAATGTGGTAAGAATTGTTTTTTTATTGTATATTCGGTTTAATCTGACACCAATTCCTGCCATTTTTATTTCTCCCTATGCTTTCGTATATCAAACGGCTCCTCCGGCCAAATACAATTATACTGTGCTCCTACTTCCTGATAAAGTTCTAAATAGGTTTGCTTCATCTGATGAAGCTGGTAGCCTTTCATAACCCGGTTATATCCGCACTCGCCCATTTCAAGACGCATCATTGGTGAGGTGGCAAGCTCTACTATGGCGTTGGATATTTCTGTAACATTCATAATATGGGTTAAGATACCTGCCGTTCCGCAGCCATCATCTTCTCCGTAAATCAAACCACGGCAATTACCCACATCGGTAGCGATTACCGGCTTATGTGCAGCATAGCTTTCCAAAATGGTAAGAGGCTGACCCTCACTGATACTGGTCAGAATCGTAAAATCCATTCTTCCGAGATATTCCCGGATATCAACCCGACCGGTAAAAAATATACCGGAGGTTCCCATCTGTTCTACCAGATCCAGACATTCCTGTGCGTATTCTTTATCCTCATCACAAGGTCCCATAATCCATAACCGTATCTTATCCACTCTCTGCTTTGCAAAGCCAAAGGCACGAATCATGGTTTTTACATCCTTAATCGGCGTTACTCTGAGGATTGCTCCAATATTTATATACTCGTCCGACGGCAATTTCTGCGGCAGTTCAGCCAGGCGTCCGGCATCGATTCCGTTTGGCGTGATACGTATTTTTTCTTCCGGACAACCAAGACCTATTTGCAGTTCCTTGGCATGACCAAACAAGCAGGTAACAACATCCGCACGGTCATAGGCCAGCTTAGACATTTTTCTAAACTGTTCAATCCAAATATTCTTATATACGCCACCAACCCAGGTAGCCTTTAACAGTTCTTCTTCCCTTTCACGGGTATAGATTCCGTGTTCGGAAATCATTAGTCCGCATCCGTAATACTTCTTCGCCATGCTTCCCAATACGCCGGCATAACCGGTGGCAACACAGTGGTAAATATCTGCCTTTGGAATTCTGGTTTTCAGTATCAAAAACAGTGGCAGATAAATGGAACGTACCGTCCACAAAAAGTCGGAAAATACCATCTGGGAATATTTCGCATTGTAGGATTCCCTGACAATGTTTAAAAAGTCGGGACCCATCAACAAATCATCAATGGACATTTTTTCACTTTGGAACATGTCAAATAAGGTATCCCAGTCAATTTCCTGATTTAAAATAATACTACGCAGTGCCGCATGCTGCTTCTCATTTAACCGGATTTTTCCTTTTTCTCTTCTCTGCTTACGGTCCCAATCAAAATCATCCAGATACGCTTCATATACCTCCGTAACATTATCCGGAAGATCATAGACAAACTTTCCCCGCTGGGAGCGGTTCGCTACAATTGCCAATATAATAAATTCTACGTTAGGGAAGGACTTTATCATGCTTTGGATCCAACCGGACACACCACCTACAACATAAGGGTAGCATCCCTCCGCCACTAAACATATTTTCATTCTTCCAACTCCTTTAGGCTCAGGGGTTCTAAAGTAATTTCTACCTTGGATTCCTTCACGGTAATCAGGTACATGTTTTTCTCCAGCTGCTCATAGGTGCCGCCGGTAAGTGCTGTTATTTTTTCGTCATGGGTACGAAGAATAAACCATGCTTCTTCGGAAGCATTGTCCGCATAAAGGACTATCTTATTCCCGGTACGTTCATGGAAATAATCCAGATTCAAAAACACTCTGGTACGGTAATCGCTTTCTGACAGCGTAGTTTTTTCTAACCGGGTATTTCTCCAGTAGCTGTAAATGTTACTGGACATTTCGTCATACAAAAGCTGCCACTGATGTTCTTCTTCCTGCGGCCAAACAGCATCATGTAAGTCCATCAGCACATTGGAATACAACAGAGCCGTCTGGACACTGCGCAAATCAAAATTATCTTTAAACGTATGCTTTTTTGCATCACCGGTTATTCTCTGGAGGGTTACTCCGTCTGTCAAATAGGATAACAGTGGTTCTTCCGCTTCATATGTACTGCTGACAGTAGCCAACTTAGAAAGCCCGCCATCCTCTGCCGTCTCCTTTTTTACCTTTTCCAAATCCGCATTCTCTGCAAAAACTACCTGGTATCGATACCGGCTGTTCATAGATTCAAAAAATTTGTTGTCTTCTTCCAGCATTTTCTTAAAACCGGTTTCTTCACTGTACTTTAAAGAACGGCCGGCTTCTGCAAATACACCTCGGAACTGCTGTAAATAAAAAGGAACATCATCTTTTTTTGGAAAATAATTATCCGTATAGTCATACTGCGGTTTAAACAGACAGGTCATACGCAGGCCACTGGTTTTTGCCATAGCTGATAAGCTCGGCCACATAATGCCCTGATACACCATTTCCGGTTCTCTGCTGTAAATTTCCTGAAGAGTCCCTTCATTTTCGGAAGAAAAATTCGGGAAGTTATTTATAATAACATTTTGTGCATTTACTACCGGGTAAATATCATATGGTCTTACTTCAAAAACAAAAGAATTCAAAATTCCAAGCCCCGCCAGGGAATCCATATAGTCTCCGCATACGGCAAAGACTTTTGTATTTTTATAGCTGTTACGCCAAAGCAGACACGGATATTCTTCTTCCTTTACCTGCGATTTATCCATAATACCGACCATATATACCTTGGTTTTGCTTGCTGTCAAAAACCACGGAACCGTCAATGCAAAGTCCTGCCGTTCTTCTGCTTCTTCTGCATCGGCAGCCTCATATTCAGCGGCTCCTCCCAGGAAAAATCCGTCAAACAGACGGACTCCCCGTATTGAAGTTGCTCCGTCTTTTACTTCTTTTATTCCGAGAATTTCCCGGATATTCGGTGAATACAGGATTTTTTCGGTTTTCGGTAACGAACAGAAGAACATCGGAATTCCCAATTCCGTCAAAGGAAGCAGACCGGCACCGTTTTTTCCCAAGTCCAAATTCTTTGCATCTAACAGAATGAAGGCCGGAATGCCGTCTTGCTCCACAGAGTAATCTTCCAAGGCATCTTTCCGGACAAGTCCCCGCTTGGTATAGGTACACCATTGTTCAATTGTATTTTCCATTGCCTTGTTTTGTCCGCCAAAGAACAGAACCGTTTCCTCTTCCCCTGAAGAAGCCCAACGGTTTTCTCCGGAAGGAAGCAATTCTTCTTCCACAACAAACATATTTACATCGTAAATGCTGCCCTTTTCCCTGGCAAACATAGTAAAGATAAATATGGCGCACAACACAAATATTAATATAATAATGCGAAAATAATTTCTGCGGGAAATCATCTTTTGTCTCCTTTATTGCCGGAATGCACGAATCAGTTCCAAAGTAGCACTATCAATAACAATGGATGATTTTTTCAATTCCTCCAGCACCTCAAAAAAGCGTTCTCTTTGTCCGCTGCTGAAAAAGTACTTTAACTGACAGGTATACGTTGCCAGCGTATTTGGGAAACGGTATACCGCTCTTTCACACCACTTTTGGCATTTTTCAAAATCCTTAATTTCTAAAAGCCGAAGTGCCACCGCCTCAAACTGACTGCTGGTCATACGTTCTGTTTCTACTTCATACAGTTCTTCGCAAACATCATCCAGAATAGCAACATAATCTTTTTGTTCGATTTCCGTAAGCACATGCTGAACCAGTACCTGATTTAAATAATCAATCAGCAATGCGGCGCTGACTGCCATATCCGGTCGCCGTTCCTTTACTTTTTTGTGCTCTTTATGCACAGTATTACGGAATTCATTGAGAGCATCCTGTAATACGGAAGCAGCATAATGGGCGGTTTCCGTATCCTCACTGTTTAATGCCAATGCAATACTGGCCAAAGAATGTGTAATATCTCCTCTGACAATGTTCATCATCAGATTTCTTAAATTCTCTTTATCTGCAATTTCAATGGCTTCTTCCAGCGGAACCATGTTTCTCTCATTTTCTTCATCGGCACGGATGTAGGTTCGTACCCTCTCTTTACTGAAGATAACGCCATCCAAATCTACCGGTTCAAAGAAAAATGCACGGTACAGCAAATGTGCAAAGCTGAAAAACAAAATTCCGATAACCGGACAAAGTAACATAATAAATCCGCAAATCCAAACGGATTTCTTGTCTGCCCGCTTTGGGGACGGAAGATTCCACAACCAATATCCCAGCACACATATAAAATTGATGCCTAATACCACCAGAAGGATAATTAACGAAATTGTCATGCCAATTTTTCCTCCTGAACCTCTGTTTCATAACCTAACTCTGCAAAACGGCGTATTACATGCTCTGCATCCGCTCTATTAGTATTGGAAAGCAATACATATAAATATCCGTCCGACATAAGGCCAATATAGTCGCTAAGTCTGAGTTTGGAGGCCAACAGTTTTGCATCTGCCTTTTTGTCTTCTGTACCGGTAACCACTTTTAACAGAGTACACTCTGTAAGTCCTTTGTCGCTGGCTGTCATGTGTGCCTGAGCCAATGAAATAAATGCCTCAGCCACCAGCATGCCGGAGCCTTCCACATAACGTTTTTCTTCCAATGCCTCCATATAGCGGTCTGCACGAAGAACCGCATTTTGAATCAGCGCACTGACGATAGTCAGCTGGTTTGCCTGACCCAAAGTCATCTGATCCCAGGATAATCCCCAGACAAAAAGTATCATTTCCATTTTATCATTTTCATAAATGGCATTTGCCATCAACGGATAACGCTCATCCATCTGACGGTTAATATATACTTTTCCTTCCTTTAAGCAGTCGTATAATTCGCCCATTTCAGAATACTTAATGGAATTACCCATCATTTTTCCCTGCTTTGATGTATACGAAAACAATCGGGCATAATCCGGGTTGGACACGGTATAAATTGCAACTTCTTTTGTTTTCATCAGCTTTGCCAAAATTTCAGCAGCATAGAACAATACTTCCTCCGGACTATACTGGTCCAGTGCCGAAGTAATACTGTAAATTTTACCAACACTGTCGCTCTGATTTACAATCTGGGTTTCCAATGCATCCTTAACACGTACATTACTGGTATGAATATCCTGAATGTCGGTTAACTGGTCGGACAAATATTCCTTTTCTTCTTCGTTTTCCTTTTGTATATCCGATAATCTGTCCCGCATGGCGCCAACCACAAGACCTAATACAAACAACTGGGCAATCCAGACATATGTATCGGAATGAACCACCAGCTCAAATCCGTTTTCCGTAGAAATGCAGGACATACCATAGCTGACAATGGACAATACTGCAGAAAACAATGCCTGCTGCTGTCCGTAAAAAATTGCGAACAACAACACATAAATCAGGAAAAAGTCCACCCGCATATCTAAATTTCCTGCCACAAAATATTCATCCAGGAAATGCGCCAGGAAGAAACACAGAATGTTTTCCATATAAGGTACCGCTGCCTTTAAAAACCAGCCCAGTTTTTCAATCATCCGCTTCCAAAACGGCTTTCTTTCTTTATCATCACGGAAGAAAGAACCACTCTTCTTTTTGATACGGTCCACAATCTTTTCTATAATGACATTTACGTCACAGCAATACGGAGCCCCGAATTCACTCTCATATAAACGGTTGGATAACACTCTGCGATATCCATGAATCGGACGTACTTCTATTTCGATTTCTTCACTTTCTTTAATAACTGCCGCCGAAATACGTTTTGCCAAATCAAATTCCGAAATGGCGACGGAGGAAGATATATTATAAACCGGACTGTTCCGCTGGTTTGCAGCAAGCAGTCTGTAAATAAATTCCACCGCATCCGACTCGTAAATCATGGAAAAAACATTACCCTCCGTTATTGTTATGGTGCGTTTCTGAATCGCCTCCAGACAAAGTGCGGCACAAATATTATTTATGTTTTTCTTTCTTTTCGGAATACTGTATAAATGATCCAGTCGGAGAATCGTCACATCTTTTTCCTGGTATGTTCTGTAGTGATTACACATATTTTCCGCTAACGCAAGCGCCATGCTCCGATGTCCTTCCGGTGTCAGCGGTTCCTGCTCATCAATATCTTTATCATATTCCCCGGAAAACACTTCATGGGATGACAAATAAACAAAGGAACTATGGCCTCTTCTGGCATAAGCCATGAGTAAATTCGCCATACTGCCCACATAACGGGTTGCTTCTTTTTCCTCCGTTTCTTTTGTCCAAACAAAATTAGTATCAAATGCTCCCATGTAAATTGTTATATCCGGGCTGACACTCTCAAATACTTCATTTAAACAAGGACTGTCATAACCAAAATTATACCGTTCAAATACCTTTTGATACGCTCCTTGTCTGGTTTTACTACCGGTCAGGAGATAAATACGATGTCCTTCTTTATTTAATTTTATTATCAAATTATTAATCAGGCTTCCTGCGCCGCCAACTAACAGTATATTCATTAACTCTTTTCTCCAATAAACACACCTTGTTTTTCTAACTGAACCATAAACTCCCGGACATCACTTACTGCTTCATCCAGGGAGATTTGATATAATGCGGACACTTCTTCTGCAATCTGTGAAATCTCCATATTATCAGCCAGTCTTGTCCAAATTTCCGCGCCAACGGAATTTAGTGCTATCGGAGCCTGATACGGTATTCCCTTTTGTGACATATTTAAAAGCCAATACCGTCCTGCTGCGTGTCTGAGCTGATAAGTTGATTGAACAAAATGTGTCTTCTGCATGATATTCCCCTAATTATTTGTATAATATACAATTATATTATAACACAGTTTCTTCATTTTCTAAAGTACTTTTTTATGGTAAAGCGTAAAAGTTTTGTTCATAAAAGCACGCTTTTTGGTTAATTTTACTAAAAAACCAATCATATTTTGATTTTTTCGCCCGCCTGTGGTACACTCTTCTCTAGCAGTTTAATTCTACCAAAATAATTAGTTCCATAAACATAAGGAGGTCGCCGTGAGCACCATTACAGCATTTATAAAGTCTCTCCGCCGGTTTACGCAAAAATATATTCGCAAAACCACATTAGGAGACGGCATCGTCAATATTTTCAAAGCGCTGGGAGTTAACGATTATTTTACCAAAATACTCTATGCCCAGGACCGTAAAACTCCAACCAAATATATGGGCTACGCAGAAAAATTTTTATCGGAACACCAAAAAGAGTTATCCGAAACAGCTGCCCTTTTTGCAGATGATTTGTCAAAAGACGTTTACTTTTCTATCCTGACATACCGAAAAACACATGACCCAAAGGACCAGCCTGTCTATTCCAAAAACGACCAGTATTTTGTCAAGGATATTGTACCGCTGACAGACTCCGAAGTTTTTATCGACTGCGGTGCCTTTGACGGTGATACCATGAAGGAGTTTATCAAAGCAACCAAAGGAAAATACCAAAGAATTGTCTGCTTTGAACCGGTGGAAGAATTCCATAAACGCCTTGAAAAACGGGGAACCGGCAAAAAAGTAACCGCTATCCGCGCCGGTGTTTATAAAGAGTCCACCACCCTGCAGTTTAATGCAGAAGCCGGTAAAGGCTCTTCCATTTCTTCCAACGCAGAACACACCATTTCCATTCCTGTCCGTGCTATTGACGATGTTTTAGAATGTAAGGATGCCACTTTTATTAAAATGGATGTGGAAGGTTCTGAGATGGACGCTTTAAAAGGAGCCAAACAAACCATTCTCCGTAACAAACCAAAGCTTGCCATCTGTCTTTATCACAAATCAAAGGACTTTTTGGAAATTCCCAACTGGATACATAACCTGGTTCCGGAATATAAACTGTATGTAAGACACCACTCTTTTTCCATCAACGAAACCGTACTGTATGCTATACCGCCAGAAACCAAATAACCATCCACAGGCGAAACATTCCTGTTCCATAAAAAAATCCCGGAAGACAACTTCCGGGATTTTAATTTGCTTATGATATTAGTTGTTGATGAACTTATCTTCTTCGTTGTTCCAGCTGTAGAGAGCACGGATTTCTTCGCCCACCTTTTCGGATGGATGCTCAGCAGCAAGCTTTCTCATAGCCTTGAAGTGAACCTGACGGCCTGCAGGGGACATGTCAAGTAAGAATTCCTTAGCGAAGGTACCATCCTGGATGTCGGACAGAATCTTCTTCATAGCCTTCTTAGTTTCATCTGTGATGATCTTAGGACCTGTGATGTAGTCACCGTATTCTGCAGTGTTGGAGATGGAGTATCTCATGCCTGCGAAACCGGACTGGTAAATTAAGTCTACGATGAGCTTCATCTCGTGGATACACTCGAAGTAAGCATTTCTTTCATCATAGCCAGCTTCTACTAAGGTTTCAAAACCGGCCTGCATCAGTGCACATACACCGCCGCAAAGAACTGCCTGCTCACCGAAGAGGTCTGTTTCTGTTTCTGTTCTGAAGGTTGTTTCAAGAACGCCTGCTCTTGCACCGCCGATAGCTGCTGCGTAAGCAAGTGCCATATCAAGTGCCTTACCTGTTGCATCCTGTTCTACCGCTACTAAACAAGGAACGCCCTTGCCTGCCTGATACTCGGAACGTACAGTATGACCAGGTCCCTTAGGAGCAATCATGGTAACATCGACATCTGCCGGTGGCTTGATACAGCCAAAGTGGATGTTGAAGCCGTGAGCAAACATTAACATGTTGCCTGCTTCTAAGTTTGGTTCGATATCCTTCTTGTACATATCTGCCTGTAATTCATCGTTGATAAGAATCATGATGATATCTGCTCTCTTTGCAGCTTCTGCTGCTGTATATACGGTAAGGCCCTGCTTCTCAGCCTTTGCCCAGGACTTACTGCCCTCGTAAAGACCAATTATAACGTTAACGCCGGACTCCTTCATGTTTAATGCATGTGCATGTCCCTGGCTACCATAGCCGATAACTGCGATTGTTTTTCCTTCTAATAATGAGATGTTACAATCTTCCTGATAATAAATTTTTGCTTCTGACATTTATGTGTCCTCCTAAAAATAAATTCTTTTTTAATCCAGATAAACCACGTCTGCAGAACCTCTGGTAAGTCCTGTTATACCTGTTCTTGCCAACTCTAAGATTTCATAACCTGCTAGCAATTCCAGAAAAGCATCTAACTTGCTTTGTGTACCAATTAATTCAATAATCATGGAATCCAAAGAAACATCTACGACTTTTCCACGGAAAATGTTCGTTACACTTTCAATGGATTGTCTCTGGTCTTCTGCAACACGAATCTTTACTAAAATAAGTTCGCGTGTAATGGAATTTCCGTCCTCTAGTTTCTTGATATCCAAGACATCTTCTAGTTTAGCGACCTGCT
>JAZNXI010000046.1:0-64597 GCA_045593825.1 Lachnospiraceae bacterium | reverse complement strand
GTATGAAGCGGAAGTGTAATCAAATTCTTATAATATTCATAGCTGTTAATATAGTTCTCTATTCCACCACTACATTCCTTATATGCGGTCATCATCGGCAAAGGTTTGTAATGCACATTAGTAGCAACCCCTCGCTCAGCCATTCTTTCGATAATCCCATTTCTTTCTTCTTCACAAATACCTGGTACACGAATGAGATAGAGATGGTTAGAACTGTCCATAAATTCTGTGTGATGTACCAGGTGACTAATACCAAGTTCATCACAAGTCTCATCATACTTACTCATCATAGAAATACGTCTATCAAGCATACCTAGATAACGATCCATCTGCTTAAGTCCAATAGCTGCCATGATATCCGTCATGTTGCACTTGTACCAAGGGCCAATAATATCGTATTCCCACGCACCAAGTTTCGTCTTTGCCAGAGCATCTTTGTTCTGTCCATGTAACGACAGAAGCTGAAACATCTTATAGATTTCACTATTCTTCACACCAGGGATAGGAAGCCACGCACTGGCACCACCTTCAGCAGTCGTAAAATTTTTAACTGCATGGAAAGAGAAAGATGTGAAATCAGCAATAGCACCGCAGTAGGTTCTTTTACCACGGTAAATACGACTCGCTCCAAGACTGTGTGCATCATCTGCTACAACAGCAACACGCCCAAGCCCCCTCTGGATACGAGCAGATAAATCATTCAGCGGATTACCATCCGAAACCATAGAGACAAAAAGAGAACGCTTTTTCTCCACAATTTCAAAAACACGCTCATAATCTGCAACGACACCACCAAGATCCACGACAATAACAGCCTTTGTTTTTTCAGTGATTGCTTCTTCCAGCTGTTCATAATCCATCTCAGGCATATGGGTTATAGAATCCCCATCCTTCTGGATGTCTACAAACTTGACAGTAGCACCGCAGTGGATTGCTGCAGATGCAGAAGCGGTATATGTATAAGCAGGAACAATAACCTCATCGCCAGGGCCGACTCCTAGAATACGAAGATTCAGTTCTTCAGCTGCAGTAGCAGAGTTAAGACACACGACTCTCTGGCTATACCTTTCTATCGCGTCTTCCGTGTCGCAATCAACATCTGTCTTGCCTGTTTCAATATAAGCTGCCAAACGACGCTCTAATAATTTTGTCCTTGGTCCTGTTGTAATCCATCCCGATTGAAGCGCTTCTTTAACCTCCATAATTTCATGTTCCGAAATATCTGGAGGACTAAAACTAATGACTCTTTTTTCCATGTCCCTCTACTCCTCTTTTGAGTCCAATTTAAAATTATTCAAAAATAAAATAGTTTCTGATGAATTGCTTTATGATTACTTTTTAATTGTTTTGGTAGCTGCAAACTCATCGTAATCTCCACTTAACACTAACGCTTTTTCAAACCAAATCCGCCATTTCCGCCTTCTGTTGCGTAAACATATATATCATTGTCTGTTCTACGTACAATTAATGTGCCTAGCGAGACTTATTCGAAGGGGTAAAATAATTCTTGAGCTATCATCTCTACATATTACTTTGCACTTGTTTCTTTGGCTTAATTAGCCAACTCGTACCATGGTCTAAAATATTGTATCCAAAACAATTCTTCAATATAATTTCCAGTCCATATTTTTGTAATGGAATAATCTGAAGGTAATTCGCACTTTGCTACACGATATTTGCCAGTATTCCATTCCGTCAATTCTTTTGACTTAAATCGAAACCCTATATTACTCCAAAACCAATTATTAGCTAGTCTATCTTCTGGTAACTTTTCTATCTGAGTTGTGCCCATCTCAAACTGAATATACGTATCTTCATCAACAAAACCATAATGTGGTTCAGCAATCCAATACAGTGCATCTTCATATTGATACACATACATTCCAAAATCCGGACGATAAACTCTTAAAGTTCCGTAGGTTACTATTTTCTCTAAGTCAGTTCCTATCACATCCAAGCAAACATATTCTTCTGGCACACAATACATTACCTTACCTTTACTAAAATAAGTCTCTGTCCGATATACTTTCAAATTATCAACATCTGAGATCAATATCTGATAATTCTTATTCGCAACATCTAACTTTTCTGACTCAAAACATGCAATAATTCCACAATCTGTGTAATCATATTCACAGAGGAAATAGTCATTTACATCTATTCTTTGTGTATACTCAGTTGTACGAGGATAGATAATCTTTTCTTCCTGCATATCATAGAGCCACAATTCCATGTCTCCATTCAAAGCCTCTTGGCCTAATATGAAAGCCCAGCCTCCCAAAGAGAAATTCTTTTCTTCCACCTTTACTTCATCAATCTGAAAAACAAAACTAAAATCATCAGGAACCAGATTGTTCAAATCTCGTTTATATTTTACATAACGCATTGCCATCATATAAAAACCAATTATTATGACCATCGACAATGTAAACACTGCACATTGCTTCAAACAGCAAAGCACTTTTGTCTTCTTTATTTTCTTATCTGTCAAATCCATTATTTCCTTAGCCATGAATTAGCCTCCAATTATCTCGGCATTCGCCTTTATTGTAATAACTTATCTAATTTGTTTCATCAAAAATATGGGACTAACATACTACCCCCATTATTTTATAATATATCATATCCTGTTTCTTTTGCAAGGGAAACTTTTGGAATTTGTCAAAAAATACACAAAAAAGGCGCCTGTACATCTTCACAGGCGCCAAATGGCTTATTTAAAGGATTTATTATGCTAGCAGCATATATTTACCCCTCATATTTAATTTTATCCGCCACACTAATTTCCTGTCCCAACTGAACCTCAATAATCTTCAGTTCCATTCTGGCCTGTACCATGTGCTTGCTGCCTCTTGGCATTTTCAGCACATCACCGGCCTTAACCGGAATCTCTTCACCGTCAATGGTAGCAACACCATCGCCGGAGGCTACGGTCCAAATTTCGTCACGGTACATATGGCTGTGGTAATTCATCTTGCTGCCCGGGTTCAGGGTAACCATAATGGTCATGCTTTCGTCCTGCACGTCCATAACGCGGTAGCTTCCCCAGGATTTTTCTGCAAACATAATCTGCTGGTCGATGGAGTCCACATATGGCTTGATGTAGCTGGACTGGTTCTTATCAGATACTAAAATGCCTTCCGGACTAGCAGAAATCACCACGTCCTTCAAGCCCATGCAAAGCACCGGAACATCCAGTTCGTTTAACACGTGGACGTTTTCACAGGTTTCGTTAAAAATAGCCTTACCGATGTTTGGTTCTTCCATGGATTCTGTTAAGGTATTCCAGGTTCCAAGGTCCTTCCACTGACCGTTAAAACGCATTACCTGAATGTTATCTTCGTGTTCTACTACGGCGTAGTCAAAGCTGATTTTTCTCTGCTCGGCGTAGCGCTTGTATAAGTCCTGATAGTCTTCAAATTCAATCAGTTCATGGGCCTTGTTTAACACATAACCAAGCTTATAGGCAAACACGCCGCCGTTCCAAAGAGCGCCCTGTTCAATATACTTGGCTGCCACTTCTTCCGTAGGCTTTTCTTTAAACTCTTTTACGGTACTTACCTTTTCCTTATCATTTGGAATGATGTAGCCATACTTGGCACTTGGGTAAGTTGGTTCCATGCCCATCAGTACCAGGTTAGCGTCGCCTTGTTCTGCCAAAGCACCCAGTTGTTTTACCGCCTCAAAATAATCTTCTTCTACATATGGGTCCACCGGGCAAACCACCACAGCTTCGTCTTCAGAAACTCCCATGACATCATGCAGGTAGGCAGTTGCCAGCGCAATAGCCGGGAAGGTATCTCTTCTGCATGGTTCCACGCACACACCCACGTCCTTGCCAAGCTGGTTATGAATGGCAGACACCTGGGAGCGAGAGGTAGCAATCGTTACCTTTGCATCGGCATCTACGCTCTTAATCTGGCGGTATACCCGCTGCACCATGGATTCATAGCTGCCATCTTCCTGCTTGAAAATTTTTATAAACTGCTTCGAGCGGATATCGTTGGAAAGTGGCCAAAGGCGCTTTCCGGAACCGCCGGATAATAATACAATGTTCATTTTATGATTCCCTGCTTTCTAGCGCTCTGCTCTCATCGGATTATTTAAGAAATCCTCATAAGATAAACGGATACCGTCTTCCAGTTCGGTCTTGTAGGTCCAGCCAAGAGCTGCACTCTTAGAAACATCCAGAAGCTTTCTTGGTGTGCCGTTTGGCTTTGTGGTATCCCAACGGATTTCGCCATCGTAACCAACCACCTTTGCCACCAGCTCGGTTAATTCCTTGATGGTAAGCTCCTTGCCGGTACCGGCATTTACGGTTTCATCCCCACTGTAGTTATTCATGAGGAACACACACAGGTTTGCCAGGTCATCTACATATAAGAACTCACGAAGCGGACTGCCGTCACCCCAACAGGTAACGTATGGCAGATTCTGCTCCTTCGCCTCGTGGAAGCGGCGGATTAAGGCCGGAAGCACGTGGCTGTGGGTTGGATGGTAGTTATCGTTTGGTCCGTAAAGATTGGTTGGCATTACGGAGATATAATCTGTTCCATACTGCTTGTTTAAGAACTCACAGTACTTTAAGCCGGAAATCTTTGCCAGAGCATATGCCTCGTTGGTCTTTTCCAGCTCGGAAGTAAGCAGGCAGCTTTCCTTCATTGGCTGCGGAGCCATTCTTGGGTAAATGCAAGAAGAGCCTAAGAATTCTAACTTCTTACAGCCGTTCTTCCATGCGGAATGAATTACGTTCATCTCTAAAATCATGTTTTCGTACATGAAGTCTGCCAGGGCGCTGGAGTTAGCAACAATACCGCCTACCTTTGCTGCTGCCAGGAAAACATATTCCGGTTTTTCCTGCTCGAAGAAAGCTTCTACCTGGTCCTGACGGCACAGGTCAAGCTCTGCGTGGGTACGGGTAATAATGTTGGTATAACCCTGTCTTTCTAATTCTCTTACAATGGCAGAGCCCACCATACCACGGTGGCCTGCCACATAAATCTTTGCGTTCTTTTCCATCATCGTACTGTCCTCTTACTGCAGTGCCTTCTGTACAGCAGCTTCTCTCTTTGCAAGTTCTCTGTCGTGTGTTGCCATGATGTTTACTAACTCTTCATAGCTTGTCTTCTGTGGATTCCAGCCAAGTACGGTCTTTGCCTTGGTTGGGTCACCCCAAAGGTTATCTACGTCGGTCGGACGGAACCAAGCAGGATTTACACATACAAGCATTTTGCCTGTTGCTACGTCGTAACCCTTTTCATCTACGCCGGTACCTTCCCAACGAAGGGTAATGCCATTTGCCTTGAAGGCTCTTTCGGTAAAGTCTCTTACAGTGTGCTGCTCGCCGGTAGCAATAACGAAATCCTCCGGAACATCATGCTGCAGAATCATCCACATACATTCTACATAGTCCTTGGCATAGCCCCAGTCACGTAAGGAGTCCATGTTACCAAGCTCTAAGTGGTCCTGAAGACCTTCTGCAATACGGCCTGCTGCCAGGGTAATCTTTCTTGTTACGAAGTTTTCACCACGTCTCTCAGATTCATGATTGAACAGAATTCCGTTTACAGCAAACATGCCGTAAGCTTCTCTGTATTCCTTAGTAATCCAGAAACCATACTGCTTTGCTACTGCATATGGGCTGTATGGATGGAATGGTGTGGTTTCTCTCTGAGGAACTTCCTCTACCTTACCGTAAAGTTCGGAAGTGGATGCCTGGTAAATCTTTGTCTTCTTAGTAAGTCCAAGGATACGTACTGCTTCCAAAACACGTAATACGCCGATAGCGTCTACATCGCCGGAATATTCCGGAACATCGAAGGAAACCTGTACGTGGGACTGTGCAGCCAGGTTATAAATTTCATCCGGCTGAACAAGGCTGATGATGCGGATTAAAGAAGAAGAATCGGATAAATCGCCATCATGTAAAGTAATTGCATTCTTTGCAATTAAGTGGTCAATTCTGGCTGTGTTGGAAATGGATGCTCTTCTTGTGATACCATGCACTTCATAACCTTTTTCTAATAAAAACTCTGCTAAGTAGGAACCATCCTGTCCTGTAATACCTGTAATTAATGCTTTTTTCATGTTTTTTCATCCTTTTCTTGTATAAAATGACACAATATTTTGAAACAGCTTGTATTTTAATAACTAATCTAAAAAAATAACATGGGCAAACTTGCAAAGTACTAGCATTATATTGGTTTTTCTGTTATACTGATTGTAATTATTCTTTTTGGAAGGAGGGCACTGTTTTGAATTCATCGGTTTATCATGGAAATACGGTATCATCCAACCGTATTCTCTACACTCCTTCCGTTTTTGCCAGAACCAATCTTTTGCATCTGCAGGAAACCGGCACGGTAAAGGCAAAGGAGCCCCATGTCATGCAGCGTGAGCACCTGGCCTCCTATCTGTTTTTCATTGTAAAAGAAGGGGGCGGCACCCTGGAATACGACGGCATCACCTATTCCCTAAATCAAAACGATTGTGTATTTATTGACTGCCAGAAAAAGCATTCTCATTGTTCGGATTTAGATAAGTTATGGATATTAAACTGGATTCATTTTTACGGTCCAAACATGAGCGGCATTTACGACAAGTTCAAAGAGCGCAGCGGCAAGCCGGTGTTTCATACCGACCAGCCGGAGCAGTATTTTTCCCTGCTGTCTGAAGTGTTTTCCATTGCCTCTTCAGATAATTACATAAGGGATATGCAGCTCTACGAAAAAATCACATCCCTGCTGACCCTTCTTATGGAAGACAGCTGGAATCCGGAAGGGCAGGCAAACGTATCGCGCCAAAAGCAAAATGTACAGGAAGTCAAGGACTATATTGACTCCTATTTTACAGAAAAGCTTGCTTTGGATGATTTAGCGGAACGCTTTTTCATCAACAAGTTTTATTTGAGCAAAATTTTTAAGGAACAGTTTGGCACTTCCATCAACTCTTATCTCTTACAGGTAAGGGTTACCCATGCCAAGCGCCTGCTTCGTTTCTCGGAGCTCTCCATCGAGCAAATCGGTTACGAATGCGGCGTGGGCGACGCCAATTATTTTTCCAGAATGTTTAAGAAAATTGAAGGCATTTCCCCGGGTGAATACCGGAAGAAATGGTAACATACAAAGGAGCAAAATTATGAATATCAAGAAACTGAGAAACCTGTTTTTGAGCCAGAGTTACCTGGATACCATCCGGGATTACGAAGAACTTCTGGACAAAGAAAAAAAGACCTGGGACTATGTGGTTCTGACCGCTTCCAACGAAGCCCAGGCCCGCACCTACCGCAACGAAATTGATGTGCGTCTTGCAGAGGGCACCATTCCTTCCAATTGTAAGTATGTGGTTCTGGCAGACCCTGATGGCAAACGTGTCGGTTCCGGCGGTGCCACCCTCAATGTTTTGAAGCACATCGCACTGGATAATTCCGCTTCTGCAGAACCGTTCAAAGGTAAAAAAATCCTGGTTATCCACTCCGGCGGCGACAGCAAACGAGTGCCTCAGTACAGCGTCTGCGGCAAGCTGTTTTCCCCGGTTCCGAGAGAAATGGCAAACGGCAAAGCATCCACTTTATTTGATGAGTTTTTAATTGTTATGGCTTCCGTTTCCCGCCGTATTTCCGAGGGTATGTTAATTCTCTCCGGCGATGTTTTACTGTTGTTTAACCCATTACAGCTGGATTTACAATTTAAGGGGGCTGCTGCCATCTCCATAAAAGAAAGTGTAGATGTCGGCAAAGACCACGGTGTGTTCCTGCGTGGCGAAAACAATTATGTGCAAAAGTTCCTGCACAAGCAGACCGAAGAAACCCTGCGTGGCCTCGGCGCTGTAAACGAAGCAGGCAACGTTGATTTAGATACCGGTGCTGTGCTGTTAGACACCGATGTTATGAATGATTTATATTCCTTAATTTCCAAGAACGGTGTATATGACGAAGCCGGTTTCCAAACCTTCGTCAACGACCGTGCCCGCATCAGTTTTTACGGCGATTTTCTGTATCCTTTAGCCGTAGATGCCACCTTAGAGGATTACTATACCCAAGCCCCGGAAGGTGATATGTGCGATGAACTGCTCTCCTGCCGTAAAGCTATTTGGGAGAAATTAAGCAAGTACCAGATGAAGGTGTTCAGCCTGTCCCCTGCGGAATTTATACACTTTGGAACCACCACCGAATTATTGCAGTTGGTTTCCTCCGATGTAGCCAATTACTCCTTTTTAGGATGGACCTCCCACGTTGCTTCCAACATCGAAACCGAAACCGATTATGCTACCAACAGCAGTGTTGTTTTGGCTTCTGAAATCGGCAAAGGAAGCTATGTTGAAAATTCTTTTGTAACAGATTCCTCTGTTGGTTCCGGCAGCATTGTTTCAGACCTGACCGTGGTTGGAAAAACCATTGCTTCCGATATTGTTTTACATGGCGTTACTTTGGAAGATGACCGGTTTGTAGTGCGCGTTTACGGTGTTAAGGATAATCCGAAGGCAAGACTTTGCAAGCAGGCAGAATTTCTTGGAAGCTCCGTTAAAGAAGTGTTGGAGCATTATCATATGGACGCTTCTGCCCTGTGGCCGGATAACGAAGATTATATGTGGTTTGCCAACCTGTATATCCCGGCTGACGATGAAACCGAAGCTTTAGAGAATGCGTTACTTACCTATCGTATTTTCCGCTTGAAGGCTTCTGCAGAAGAAGTGGAATTCTGGCTGAATTCTGAGCGTGTCAGCCTCTATTCCAGCTTTAACCACGCAGACCCGGATGCAGTTTGCCAAAAGAAGTCCGAACTGGCAAAGGCTATTTTACAGGCTCGTTTTCTTGGACGTATCAATGCGGGTAGAAATTATAAGGATGCACTCTCTGTATTTGATGCATGCGGCATCGACGAAGAAATGATTACTTCTCTTGTTGATATCGCAGAGAACTCTAATCTTGCCCTGAAAATCCGCATTTATTATGCTCTTGCAAGATGTCGTCAGATTGATAAAGAACGTCGCGAATGCTTCATGCAGAAGAGCTTTTCCTCTGTCAGCGACGCCATTTATGATACTACCATGAAGAACATGGGCGACACCGTTTCCTATAAGATTCAAAAGGACTATGTTAAGGTGGAGCTTCCTGTCCGCGTGAACTGGGGCGGTGGCTGGACCGACACTCCACCTCATTGTTTAGAACGTGGCGGGGTTGTTTTAAATGCCGCAATCAAGCTCAATGGTCTTGCACCAATCTGGGTGGAAATTAAGCGAATTGAAGAAAAGAGAATCAAAGTTTCCAGCAGCGACATCGGTGTAGAAGGCTACATCGATTCCGTGGAAGATTTATTAGACTGCAATAACCCATACGATTATTTTGCCCTGCACAAGGCTGCACTGATTGCCTGTGGTCTGGTTTCCCTGCGCGGCAACAATCCAAGCCTAGAAGAATTATTAACTAACCTTGGCGGCGGTTTTGAACTGTCTACTCAGGTTATCGGTGTTCCAAAGGGCTCCGGCCTCGGCACCAGCAGCATTCTTTCTGCTGCCTGCGTCAAAGCCATTTTTGAGTTCTTCGGAAGAACAGCTACCGATTCCGAGGTTTACCGTACCGTGTCCTGCATCGAGCAGTTGATGAGCACCGGCGGCGGTTGGCAGGACCAGGTGGGCGGCGTTACTAACGGTATTAAATTTATTACTACCAAGCCGGGCATTGATCAGGATATTCAGGTGGAATACGTAAATATTTCCGAAGAAACCAAGAAAGAACTGAACGAGCGCTTTGCTGTCATCTACACCGGCCAGCGCAGATTGGCCCGTAACCTTCTCAGAGACGTTGTAGGCAACTATATCGGTGCAAGGCAAGAATCTGTTCATGCACTGTCAGAAATGAAGCGTATGGCCGTTCTGATGCGTTTTGAACTGGAGCAGGGCAACGTAGATGGTTTTGCAGAACTGCTGAACAAGCATTGGGAACTTTCCCTGCAGTTGGATGCTGGGGCAACCAACACCTGTATCGACCACATCTTCCTTGCCTGTGAAGACTACATTGACGGCAAGTTCATTGCCGGAGCAGGCGGTGGCGGATTCCTGCAGGTTGTGCTGAAGAAGGGCGTAACTAAGGATATGTTAAGAGAAAGACTGAACTTCGTATTCCAAGGAACCGGAATTGATGTTTGGGATTGTGAGTTGGTGTAAACTGAGAAGGAGGAGCATATTTGCTCCTCCTTTAAATAACAACTTTAGCTTTACTGCTCGTTTGCATCTCCCTGCAAAAAGCAAATTTCATCCTCATTGTACCGTTTCATTTTCTCGATATACTTTTCCATATCTTCATTTAACACCAAGCCCGGTACTTCTTCAAATTTTTGTAATGCCTCCCTGGAAAGAACAAAATCTCCTCTGTAATTTGTAAGCAACACCAGCAGCCAATACAGATGACCCTTATCCGGCTCTTTGTCTATTACATCATAGATAAATTCTTCGATTTCCACGCACATTTCATAAGGTGGCTTTTTGCGGAAAATTGTTGTGTATTTTTTATAGCACCGCATCGCCAAGTATGGTGTGTATTTTTCATACAACGCCAAAAATACGTCATCAAATTTATAGGCAAACTCCGGATAATGATGGTCTTTACAAACTTTCACACAAGCTTTGGCATTCTTTACATCCCGGTCTTTACAAAAATAATACAGCGCCATCTGCGTATTATAAAAAGAGTTTTCTTTGTCATGCTTTGCAGATTCCTGCAAGTGCCGATACATCGTTTCCAGCTCAGCCGGATTTTTCCCCACACGATATCTGGCATAAGCCTCTTTAGACAAAAGCAGGTGATTTTGCCACCATCTCACTGGAACAAAGGACTTTAGTGCTGCTATACTTGGCAAGTTTCTGAAAATATTCTCCAACTTATCCATTAAATCGGCAAAGAATTCTACCGACTCTTCAAAATGTCTCGTATAGAACAGTGCGGATGCCATAATAAAGTCAGCAATCAGACTTAATGCTACACTTGCGCACTGGAATTCATCCAGGTTATTGTCCTCGTTAATGTATAACTGCTTAAACGGAACCATAACCACACTCATGTCCATAGACAGAAGCATCCTGCCGTTTTCATGTAATGCATCGTGACTTACACAGCTCTCTAAATTGATGTAGCATACCTTTTTCCCGTTTCTGTTTCCCGTGATACATTCTCCGAAAAAAGCAAGCTTTGCATTACTTTTCCATATGATTTCTTTTTTCTTCTCCATATCTGCATCCAAAAACTTATCCGCATGATATGATTCCAAAAAAAGAATTTTATTTTTGTGCTTATAGTTATCTTGAAATGCCTTTTTAATCGCAGAAATAAAATACTTTTCTACCATCATTCTGTCTTCCGGACCATTGGTTTTGATTAAAAACATAATTCCGGTTTCATCATCCTTAAACTTCGGAAAACGTCGTTCCTTAGCACAAAGTAGGCAAAGTACAATTGTCATTGCCACAACCAGTAAACACGCAAGGATATACAACCATACATTGAAGTTCTCTTCTCCAAAGTCTGCTTGAACCGTTATTACTGCAAGAGCCGCTACACAAAGTGCAACCATCCCATGATACACATATTTGCTGTATTTATATTCTTTTAGTAAATGTAATATCGTTTCTAAAAACTCCATTGGTTCTCTCCCACGGAGTGTAAGCTGCACCCCGTTTTTCTCTTTCTAACAGTTACTCCCTAACTTATCTTTATCTTCTTCGCACCATTTCCAAAACGCTTAAACTTATTGGTTGGTGTCCGGTTCCACAACTTAGCCATATTAAAACCGCATGCGGTTAATCTGGCTGCCAAATTAGTACAGTTAATTAAATCTCTCTTATAATTGGTTTTGGAATCACTTTTGGTTAATTCGGTGATGCTTTTTATATTGCAGGCACGAAGCAATTCCTCTTCTAAATTCTTAACCTGCGGGATGCAGATTACCTGTTTAATTCCTTTTTGTTTGCTGAGGAAATCAACATTGTACTGTAAGATAGCCAACCCTGCTTCCACGTCAGTATCATAAATAAGCACCACAATAGTGTCCGGTTTTAAGGTTCGTATTCTTGCCACTGAGAACTTGGTTTGAACAACATTAACCTTGTCTACCTTACCGCTTTCGATACAGCCAAAATCCCGCTTTAAGACCTCCAGAAGCTTCTTCTCGTCTTCTCCTTCAACATAATAATGGTAAATCTCCTGTTTCTTCATACGCACGCCTTTCCGAATTAAACTTCTGTAATTTCATACAACCTGTGCAATTCCGGCGCAGTACAAAACAAATCATTTTCTACCGCATGCTTTAGTGAGTCCGTATTTCGTTTTAAATATTGTGCCGCATTAATACACTTTATCGGCATTTCTGTATCATCCACATCTTTTTTCAAAAAAGAGAAGGAATGCTTTGGCAACTGCATATCTAAAATTTCTGTATTATGGGTTGTAAAAAACAGCTGCTTTCTATCCGTTAATTTGTCAATAAAAATGGATAAGCAGGCTTTTTCTACATCACTGTTTACGTAAGAAAACAGCTCGTCACAATAATATAAATCATGCAAATCACACATCAAGGAAGCAATAACATAAGAGATATCCAAGCCCGCCTTGGTTCCGCTGGACAAGATTTCTCCCTGGGATATTTTACCGTCTTGAATAATCACCGAGCGGTTCTTTAATTTGATTGCGTAGGCATTTTCCAACTCTTTAATTTTGATCACCTTTTCTATGGATGGGTCTAAGGTTTTTAGGGTCTGCTCCAGAATATATATATATTTTTCTTCTTCCTCGACCACGCTGTAAGTCTTAGTATTCCACACATCCTGTGGATATGTAAAATACCAGCCCTCTGTATCAATTTCTTCTGTTGTTATCTCTCTTCCTGCATTATCGTCTAATCGCTTAGCACAAGCTTCATAACTGTCTTTTACGCCAATCGGAGTGCAAAAGATTTTGACATCCACATGATTCTCTGTGTATCGTTCTTCTCTTTTTGGTGCTACATACAATTCAAATCGGCAAAGTGCATTTTCTTCTGCCACAAAATCTACAATCAAACCAGCCGGTTTATTGCAATCGTCTATTACATTGGTAAATCTTGCATAATTACCGTCAACAAAGTAATTTGTAAAGGCCATCAGAAGCTTTCCGAGCGTTGTCTTTCCGGTTGCATTTCCACCCATAATAATATTTACTTTTTTATAGCGAAAGTTAGGTCTGTCCTCTAAATATTCGTTTTCAATCGTGGAATCTACAATCTTTTTAGGATATGACATATTCATGTGAAAATTCTGAAACGCATACATATTGTCAACTTTAATATCCATAATAATCATAGCATGTCCTCCTTTGTAACAATTATTATTTCTTCGCATTTTACGAACTAATCTCCTTTTATTATATCCTTTTTTATAAAAATATCAAGTCTTTTTTCTAATATTTTACACAAATAACATTTCGATTATTCCATTAAGACGTAAAAAACCGGAAGGTCTCCCTTCCGGTTTTGTTTATTCTGTATTCTTCTATACTTCCTTCTTATCCACCTTCGGCATCTTATACGTCGGCACAATATCATGTACCATTTCTCTAACGCTTCCGGTTTCATCATACACTGCATCCTTCAGCTCCATCAAAGCATCAAAGAATGCCAGGTCGTCCATCTCGATTGGTCTTGCAACGGAGATTCTGTTGTTCTCGGTAGTCTTTAAGCCTTCTTCTTCCATCAGGCGCTCTTCATAAAGCTTTTCGCCCGGACGAAGGCCGCTATACTCAATCATAATATCCTCATTCGGCACATAGCCGGAGAGGCGGATTAAGTTCTTGGCAAGGTCTACAATCTTTACCGGTTCGCCCATGTCAAGCACAAAGATTTCGCCGCCTTCTGCAAAGGCACCGGCTTCCAGAACCAGGGATACTGCTTCCGGAATGGTCATGAAGTAGCGGATAATGTCAGGATGGGTTACGGTAACCGGGCCGCCTTCTTTAATCTGCTTTTTAAACAGTGGAATAACGGAACCGTTACTGCCCAGTACGTTACCAAAACGCACTGCCACAAACTGGGTCTTGGAGCGGCGGCTGTAGGCCTGCACAATCATTTCACAGATACGCTTGCTGGCACCCATAATGTTGGTTGGGTTTACTGCCTTATCGGTGGAGATAAGTACAAAGCGCTCTACGCCGTATTTGTCGGCTGCCTGCACGGTTTTTAATGTACCGAATACGTTATTCTTAATAGCCTCATTTGGGCTGTCTTCCATTAACGGCACATGCTTATGGGCCGCTGCGTGGAACACCACATTTGGCAGGTAGGTTTCAAAAATCTTGTTGATACGGTTGGTATTTCGAACCGATGCAATTAACACAATCAGGTTCAACTTTGGATACTTTCTTAACAGTTCCTGCTGAATCTCGTAAGCATTGTTCTCGTAAATATCTACGATAATGAGCTTCTTTGGGCCTGCTGCCGCAATCTGACGGCAAAGCTCGGAACCGATGCTGCCGCCACCGCCGGTAACTAAAACGGTCTGGTCTTTTACAAACTCCGTTACCTTTTTCATATCTACCTTCACCGGTTCTCTGCCCAGTAAGTCTTCAATTTCTACATGACGGAGCTTGCTGACTCTCAGCTCGTTATTTACAAACTGGTACATACCAGGCACCATTCTGATTTCGCAGCCGGTCTGGTTGCAAATGGTGGCAATATCCGCTGTTTCTTTGCGGGAAACAGACGGCATGGCAATCATAATTTCATCAATTTTATAGCGGCTGACTGCCTCCGGAATAAAGTGACGGTCACCCACAATTGGGTATCCACTGATACTCTTGCCCTTTAAGTCCGGGTTATCATCAATAATACAACCGATTTCTTTATGTAAGTACTGGCTTGTTTTAATTTCGCGAATTAACATGTCTGCCGCAGAGCCGGCGCCCACAATCATAACGCGGGAAAGCTTGCCCCGCTTTTTGTCGTCAAACTTACTCTTTACACGGCGGAGAATACGGTAAGAGAATCGGGTACAAACCGTTGCTCCCATCAGTAAGCCGGCATATAAGAACCAGTAGCTGCGTGGCATTTTAATTTCTGCCACCCAGAGTCCCAACAGCTGAATTAAGGTTACGGTAATGCCTGCCATTAAAATACGCTGAAGCTCAAACCAGCTGGCATACTTCCAAATGCTGCGGTACAGGCCAAACAACCAGTACACCACCAGCACCATGGCAATATTTGGCAGCATGGTCTGCCATACATGCTCTAAGTAAACCTGGTCAATTTTTTGAATGGAAAAGTCGAAGCGGATCCACAACGCCATAGTGGATGCAGCCACGACGGAAATAACATCTAACAATACAAAGAAAATTTGACGGAACATCATCTCTTTGTCCCGAAACCACTGAATCATCTTTTTTCTCCCGTTCCTTTCTGGTACTTTTATCCTATAAAATGCTACTTTTCGAATTTATCCAATTTATAAATATAGCACAACGATTTCCATAAAGCAAGTGCTGTCAGCATAATTTTTTCGGGATTTTCGTGGAAATTTAGGTAAAAAAATCCCCTCTCACAAAAGAGAGGGGAAAATTTTGTTTTATTAACTATTTTTCTTCGTTTCCGTAGTAATGACCATAATACTTGCCGTAATACTTACCGTAGTACTTGCCGTTGCCCTTTAACTTAACCTTGTTTAAAACGGCACCAAGAATCTTACAGCCGGCATTGTCTAACTGCTCTTTTACCTTTAAAGCAAACTTGTAGCTTACTTCGTCTGCTGCAATAACCATGATAACGCCGTCACACTGGCGGGATACGATGGCACTGTCGATAACGGAGCCAAGAGGCGGGGTATCGATGATGATAACGTCGTAGTTATCTCTCTGGGTTGCCAGAAGCTCCTTAAAGTACTTGCCGCCCAAAAGCTCGGATGGGTTTGGCGGAACCGGACCGGTTAAGATAACGTGTAAATTTTCAATATTGGTTTTGCACAGAACTTCTTCTAACTTGTTCTGACCGGATAAGTAATGGGTAAGACCCTTAATGTTCTTTGCTACAATTTTGTGACGGCCGATTAACACGGACTTACGGATGTCGGCATCCACAAACAATACCTTTTTGCCGTCTTCTGCCATGGACAGTGCCAGCTGGAAGGATACACTGGACTTTCCTTCTGCCGGGGTACAGCTGGTAAGGGCAATTACTTTAATATCTTCGCCGCAAAACTGTACGTTGGTTCTGAGGCTCTTATAAGCTTCGTTACTATGATAATCAAGTTGGTTTAACTTGCTGATTTCTATCTGCTGCATTTTATTTTCCTCCTGATTGATTCTGTCTTACTTGTTCTTTTTGCTCTTCTTTTCCTTCTTGTCTGTAGCGCCGTCGCCAAGGCTTTCTACGTCGTAAGGAATGGAGCCGAGAGTGCTGAGCTTCAGATACTTTTCTACATCATCCGGAGTCTTGATTCTATCATTTAACAGGAACAGTACTGCAATAATGCCTGCTGCCAGGAAAACGCCCAATGCGCCGCCAAGCACGGTGTACTTGGAAATGCTTGGTGCTGCCTTTTCGGTTGGAAGGTTTGCGTAGTCAGCTACGTTTACTGCTTCTACCTTCATAACCTCTACGGCACGTTCTGCCACCACCTCACGGAGGGTGTTTGCAATTGCCTGTGCCATTTCAGGACTTGTGTGGGTTACCTTAATGGAAAGGAATCGTGTGTCAGAGCCGCTGGCAACCTCAAGCATGTTGCTCAGCTGCTTTGTGGTAATATCAAGGCCAAGTCTGCTGATTGCCTCTTCTTCTACGGTACGGCTCTTTGCCAGTGCCGCAATATCCTTCATAAGCTGGGTACCCAAACTAATATCGCTGGTGGTTGTTGTGTTTTCGTTTTGTCTGCTGATTACGTATACAGAGGTTGTGGATTCATAGGTTGGTTCAATAGCAAATTTAGCAACGCACAGAGCAATTACTGCAGTAACTAAGCCTGCCAGACCGATAATCCACCACTTGTAAAGCAGCGCCATTATAAGTTCCCCTAAATCAATTTCCATTTCTTCTGTTCTGTTTGGTTCCATGATTCTCTCCTATATTTCTATATTTTATATTTTTGCATTAGATTATGCTATTGTTAACTACCTTTTGCGGATTGGCAAAGAGGACTCTTTCTGCCGTTTCTTCTCCGAATTTTTTGGCTATGTATGCCGCCGCCTCGGAAAGCACCTGCCTTCTGTTTTCGGTGTCGTGAGCGTCGGTTGCCACAAAAGATATGTTGCCTTTGGCAAACATTTTTTTAATGAGACTCTTTTCTTTGCGTCCGTACCGGCCAAGAACGCCACCGGCATTTACCTGAAGATAAATACCCATGTCTGCCAGTTCTGCTGCCAGTGCCGGCTTTTTTACCAGGCAGAAATACCGCTCGATATGCGCCAGAATCGGCCACACGCCCTGGGCCTGAACATTAATAAGCGCATTGCGCATTTCTGCATATTCGGTATCCGGTGAAAACTCAATAAGCACGTACCGTGACCCTGCCATGGTACACACTTTTTCTTCTGCAATCAGTTCCGGAAGGTTACTGCTGTAATACAGCTCATTGCCGGGATATATGGTCATGTCCGGACAGGTTGCCTTAATTGCCTCCTGTACTTCTTTCACCTTTTCAAGAATTACTTCTTTGGAAGCGTGTCCTCTGCGATGATGAAAATGCGGTGTTGCAATGACACTGCGGATTCCATCGTCGTAAGCCTGTTTTAGCATTTGCAGGCTTTGGTCCATAGTTCTTGCACCGTCGTCAATGCCCGGAAGGCAATGGCAGTGCATGTCCATGTAATATTCCATAGCTGCCCTTTCTTGGTTGCCGTATTTTCTTTGTTTACATAGTTATCACATTTTAACCAAACTATATTTTAACATGAATTAAACATTTTAGCAACCCATTAACAAAATTTTCATATTCTTTGGTAAAAAAGGCCCAATTTTTGGGTTGCCCGCCACTTATACAGGAGAGAAAAGGCTCTCTTAAGTGATATGTACCACTCAAGAGAGCCTTGCTTATTTATTCCACCTCAATTATTATCCCAATACCGCTTACTTCACCGCCCGCAGGCACGATCTTGTTATAATCCTCCGGTGTAATTATCAAATCTTTTTTCTCTAATGTTACCTTGGCGCACCAGCACTGGGACACCGTAACTTTCTTGCCCGGTTTTATCTTCAGCTTGCGGGTCCAGTCAGTTTCCTCTTTTGCGCCTGTATTCTTTATTACCACATTCAGCTGGATACCGTAACCGTTTTCCGTTGGCCAGCTGTTAGAGATGGTAACCTCCATTTTGTCAATTTTTTCAAACAGCTCGTCCACGGTTGGGACTTCTGTGGTCTGGGCAGTGTTTCCGCCCGGTGCCGGTGTTTCGGTTCCGGCGCTGCCCGGACCTGCCGGTTCTGTATTGCCTGTACTTCCGGTATCGTCTTCCGGCACAATCCAGTCTTCACTGCCAAGGCCGGCCTTCTTCATCATATTTACAAACCAGGTTCCCGCCGGGCTTAGGTCGGATGCAGAAAGGCCACTGGTTTTGTTGCAGCTGCTCTTTATCATGGCGGAGGTTTCTGCCTTGTTGGACAAATTCCACATCACATGGCTGATGCCGTAGCTGTCGAGCATGTCAATCCACTTATTTGCCTGACTCTCGTTGATGGCGCCGCTGCCGGAGGCATCACAGATACCGTACTCCGACACAAAAATCGGCAGACCCTTTGCCGCTGCGGTCTTGCATTTGCTGCGGAGGGAATCCGTATGGGTTGCGGCATAGAAATGCAGGGCGTACATGATGTTGTCGTACTCCGTAATCGGATCCTTGGCCGCCACGTCCACATCCTGGGACCAGGTCGGTGTGCCTACAATAATCACGGCCTCCGGCGCATGCTTACGGATCACCGGAATAATCTCCAGCGCATACTTTTTGATGTCCGCCCAGCTTGTGCCGCCGTTTGGCTCGTTACAGATTTCATAAATGACGTTTGGTACGTTTTTGTATTTCTTGGCCATTTCCTCAAAGAATTTCTTAGCCTCTTCTTTATAAGTATTTGGATTGTTGTCGTTTAAAATATGCCAGTCGATGATGACATACATATCCTGCTCCACCGCCGCCTTGACGCCGGTGTCAATCAGGTCCTTCAAGGCCTTTTTCTGCTTGGCATCGCTGGTGCAGTAGCCGTTATATTCCGCCGTATACATGGCCAGTCGGAACACGTTGCAGCCCCACTCCTGCCTTGCCTGGGCAATCATGGTTTTATTCACATAGTCCGGGAACCATCCGAGCCCGTGGGTGCTGATGCCCCGAAGCTGAACCAGGGTTCCGTCCTCCGCCGCCAGATGGGTTTCCTTCACATGAAGCTGACCGTAAAAACCGGTGGTTTCCTGGGTGCTGCCCGTCGGGGTTGGGGTCGCTGTTGGTTTCTTTGTTGGCGTTGGTGTGACTGTTGGTTTTGGTGTATTTGTTGGCTTTGGCGTCGGCGTATTTGTTGCCGTTGGCGCCGGACTTGGTGTCGGTGTATTTGTGGCCGTTGGCATCGGACTAGGTGTCGGCGTATTTGTTGCCGTTGGTACCGGGGTCGGGGTCTTGGTTGGAAGCAGGGTTGGCGGAGCATCCGTTGGGGATGGTGCCACCGTCGCCGTTGGCGTTGCTGTTGGTGCCGGCGGCTTGGTAGGACGCGGAGTCTGGGTTGCCTCAGCCTCCACGGGCGCAGAAGGTCCTCCGGCGAAAAACACTCCCGCCAGCGCACCTAAACCTATCCCTATTAGCATTCCAAGCAGTAATGCGGCAATAAAAATTACTTTTTTCTTCATGAAATTATTCCGCCCGTTTCTTCAGTTCCGTTTTCATCTCATACATAGCCTCGTCTGCTCTGGCACAAAGGCTGTTAAAGCTTTCTCCCTGACGGTATTCTGCCATGCCGATGGCACAGCGGTACGGTGTCTGCTTCATTTCGGCATACACCTTTTCCATCATGGCCTGCAGCTGCTCTAACGATGCCGTGTGCTTTGGACACAGCACCATAAACTCATCGCCGCCGGTACGGTACAAAAAGCACCCTTTAATCAGGTGTTTCCGGATGCACTCCGCCGTGGTAAAGATGGCCACATCACCTGCCGCATGACCTTCCGAGTCGTTGATTAGCTTTAAATTGTTTAAATCCACGGACAATACCGCAATCATTTTGTCCTTATATTTCTCCGCATCCCGGTAGAAGCAGTGACGGTTGAGCACCTTGGTCAAAGCATCCCGCTTAAAGCTCTGGGTGCAGAAGTACAGGTAAAAGAACGTGATGGACAGGGAGCCCGCCACACGGAGCAGCCCTTCGTGATCCCAAACGGATTCCAGCACTGTTGCCACCGTACAAACCACTACGATGGACAAAACGATACCCGCCTCCATATAGTTACGTTCTTTGAAAAACTGTGCGGACAAAATCAAAATCAGAATCAGATAAAATCCGCTGCAAATATGCGGGGTGTAGCCCAGCGGTCCGCGTATAAATTCGTTTTCCGCACTGTAAGAAAAGGAAATTCCGCAAAACAGGGCGGAGAATGACACTACCGTGTTGATTAATAAAGGAATGGCAGTAATAAAACGCTCCTTTTTACTCCGGTATTTCAAAATCAGAATCAAAACATAAATGATAACAGGGCGGAGGGTGTACCCAAGCGCAGCCATCCACACCCGCAGTCTGGTGGGTTCCGCTTTAAGCTGCATGGCATAGTGTATATTTTCTACAACAGTCAGGATAATCAACAAAATAATACTAACAAAAAATCTTCGGGTAATTTCTTTTTCAAACACGGTGTTTGTCCGTAGAAAGACAAGCATAAAAAATATATTTACAATGATAAAAAAATTGTTTTGGATAAAATCGTAAGCCATACTACTCTCCCCCTCTTTTGTACTCTTGTGTAAATTATAGCGCAGATTCCTTTTTTGTACAAGAGAGGTCTTATAAGGGTATTGACACAATTTTTTCTTCTGTATACCCCGGCTGATGCCTTTTGGGCTGTGTTTTACAGCTTCTGCGGGGTATTAGCACAAATTTCTTCTCTGTATACCCCGGGCGAGCCATGCCGGGGCCCAGCAAACCGCGCCAGGCCCACACATGCAGTTCTTCTGGGGTGACGCACAGATGCGATGTGTTTCTGCATGCCATATATAAAACAAAGCCCTACTTTCCAAGTTATCCAACGCAGGACCGTTAGCGCTAGCGGGTCCCAGTGGACAACTTGGAAAGTAGGGCTTTATTAATTATTATAATTTCATGCAGAAATACATCTCTTATTCTGTACGCGCGTCACCCCAGAAGAAGATAACAAAGGTGCCCGGTCCGGTGTGGCTGCCGATAACGGTTCCGATGTTGTCAATTTCAACAGCCGCGAGATTCGGGAACTTGGCCTCAATCTGCTCCTTCAGGGCGGTTGCTTCTTCTATGCATGCGGAATGGCTGATGTAGCACTTGCCGCTGTAGTTTGTGCCGTTTTCTGCGTGCTCTTCCATCATCTTAACTAATTCGTCAATGGCTTTCTTTTTGCCGCGTACCTTCTGGCCGGCCTGAAGCTTACCGTTTACGTCCACGTGGATGATTGGGCAGATGTTTAAGATACCGCCCACAACGCCTGCGGTCTTGGAAAGACGACCGCCGCGAACCAGGTATTTCAGTTCTGTGGTCGCTACCCAGTGATGCATCTTTAACTTGTTTTCTTCAATCCAGGTATGTAATTCGTCGATGGACTTGCCTGCGTCACGCATGTCTGCCAGGTCGTCCATAACAAGGCCGTAGCCGGAGGCTGCTGCCAGGGAATCCACCACATAAATCTTACGGTCCGGATAACGCTCTGCCAGCATATTTCTTGCTACACATGCGGAATTGTGTGCGCCGGAAATACCGGAGGATAAGGTAAGGTGAAGGATGTCTTTTCCTTCCTTTAAGAAGCCTTCGAAATATTCTTCATACTCTGCCACGTTCGGCTGGGAAGTCTTGGTGCTTGCCCCGTTTTCCATAGCCTTATAGAAATCATCTAAGGACATGGTTTCTCCTAAGTCGTCGGAATAGCGTACACCATCCAACTCGTAACTGAAGCAAACGTACTTAATATCTCTTTTCTCGAAATGTTCTTTTGTCAAATCTGCTGTGGAACAGCAGCTTAAAATATAATCGCTCATAGTTCTCCTTCCTAAACCTGTTTGTCTATGAATGTCGTTTTAATTCTTTCTTCAAGACAACATCAGGGTTGCACAACGTAGTTTTCATTACTACATTATACAACCCCATCTTCTACTTGTAAAGATATTTTTGTTAATTTCTTGAACTATTTCATCCGCAAGCATTTACGCCGTTTTTGTTTCTGTAAACAATTCCGGATGATGCTTATCCAGCTTCATGCAATAGAGCGCCGATGCCGCCAGCTGAATCACACCGATGATGGTGTTGGAGGCAAACATAGCCACGCCGCAGGCGGAATAATCCATTTGAACCACGTGCATCAAAAGAAGCAATACCGGCACGCGCAGACCAAACAGACGCACCATGGAGAACACCATGGTTGCTTTGGTTTTACCGAAGCCGTTAAACAGGGCGTTGGCGGTATGTGAGAAGCCGAGGAACGCAATATCAAAGCACTCCCAGGCAAAAATGTTGACAATCATTTCCTGATACTGCAGGCTGTTTGGTGCAAAGAATGCTGCCACCTGACCCTTCATGGTAAACATAATGATGGTTCCGATTACGCTGACCAGGGTTACATAGGTTAAATTTACCTTGAAAAACTGACGCACTCTGGCTCCGTTTTTATTGCCGTAGTTCTGGCTGACAATAGTGGCACCGCAGTCGGCGGTGGTGTTGGTAATGTTGGTAAACAAGCCTGCCATGGTGTTGGAAATACCCAGGGCGCCTACACACATCTTGCCGTACTGCACCGTAGCTGCAGAGTTTACGTAAACCTTACCGAAGTTAAACAGGAAATTTCCGATAAATACCGGCACTGCCAGCTTGACGATGCTAAGCACCTCCTGCCGGTGGAAATTCCACTCTTTGATGCGGATGCGCAAAATGTTGCTTGGTCTAAAGCACAAAAACAGGCCACAGCTGAATAAGAACAGCTGGGCTATTAAGGTAGAAACCGCCAGCCAGGTATTGGTGACATTTTCAAACGGGCCGTACACAAACAGAGTGGTAAGGCTGACCTTAATTATAATAACTCCAAGATTAAGCATCAAAAGCTGCTTCGTGTTGCCCTTGGCCTTTTCCATGGAAATCATGGCGCTGTTCATGGTGGTAACCACCAGGGTCATAATCTGTACGTTGTAATACCCGATGGAATTTTCAATAATGGACGGGTCGGTGTTGAACAGCTGTAGGAACGGCACACCGGCAGGGATTAACACAAGGGTCACAAGGGCAACAACCATTGCCATGGAGAATAACGTATTTGCACACGATCTGGCACTCGCGAGCTGTTTTGCTCCATAGCGTCTTGCAACCATAATACCACCGCCGGTGGCCAGGGCACCTCCAATTGTGGATACCATATTTTTAATCTGGTCCAGAACAACAATATCGGCTGCATCGCCGATGCCTGCGGACTGAACCAACATCATGTCGTAAATTCCGTAAAAATAGTTACACAGGTTATAGAAAACCATAGGAAGGGAAATGCTTAAAACCACCTTCCACATGTTTCCGCCAAGTAAGTACTCTCTTCTCTTTAACTGTTTTTCTTCTGTTGATACCGAAGCCATCGTTTTTCTCTCCTTTATACAGGCTTATGGTAGCACAACTTTTCAATTATTTCCACTATAAATTTGAAAACAAAACAAGAACAGCCATAGCAAGACGCCATGGCTGTTTTTATGTTTACTTATTCTCTTCTTTTGCTTTCTTTGCTTCTGCCAGTAAGTGGTGACGACGATGCTTCACATGGTCAGGCATTGGATGAATTTCACCTGCTTTAGTCAGAGCCCATTTGGTCATCATCGGTCCGAATAACTCATAAACCAGAACCGCAAATAAAGTAATGTTGCGGATTAAGGTTCCCTGCGGACCAAGCTGCATGGCTGTAGCACACATACCCAGGGCAACGCCGGCCTGTGGGAACAGGGTGATACCGAGGTACTTGCAAATCTGCGGAGCACACTTGGTAGCCTTGGCACTGGTGAGTGCACCGAAGTACTTACCGAGGCAACGGAATACAATGTAAACCACGCCGATGCCCACAATAGCAATGTCTGCAAATACATTAAGCTCCAATTCTGCACCGCTGATTACGAAGAACAGGGCAAGCAGCGGGGATGTCCACTTGTCAGAGCGGGTCATCATATCCTCAGACAGCGGACAGATGTTGCAGAACACGGTTCCCAACATCATGCACACTAACAGGGAGGAAAATCCTACATGGATATGACCGATTTCGAACTTTAAGCTGGATAATGCAACTGTCATCACAACAAATGCAATAGTCACGTTCAGACGGTTGGTGTTGGAGTTAAACAACTTTTCTAACTGGGTTAAAAGCCATCCCATCAGTGCACCAAGTGCCAGGGAGCAGACAATTTCCACCAACGGATTTACAATAATGGATACTAAATCCACCTGACCACTGACTAAAGTCTTTGCAATACCAAAGGATACGGCAAATACGATTAAGCCCACTGCATCGTCTAATGCTACGATTGGGAGTAACAACTTGGTTAAAGGTCCCTTTGCCTTAAACTGTCTTACTACCATAAGGGTTGCTGCCGGAGCGGTTGCTGTGGCAATGGCACCCAGGGTAAGAAGCTGCGGTAAGGTTAATTTATCCGGCATCATAAAATGTACTACCAGTAATGCCAGGTCTACAAACAAAGTAGCTACCAGTGCCTGGAAAATACCGATAACAAAGGCCTGCTTACCGATTTTCTTTAAATCATCCAGACGGAATTCGCTGCCGATGGAGAAGGCGATAAAGCCCAGTGCCACCTGACCGATAACCGCCAGGGAACCAACTTCGTCCATGTTGGCAAAACCGACACCGTTGGCAAGATGCAGACCACCTAAGCAGTATGGTCCGATAAGAACACCGGCAATGAGATATGCGGTAACTGCCGGTAATTTAAACGGCTTGAATGCGCGGGTCATAAGAAGACCTGCTAACAATGCAAAAGATACAGATAATAATACGTTCATGTTTTTTTCCTTCTTTTAAAAAAAATTTATAAATATTTAATATTCATTTCCGCACATTATAATACGCCTGTTATATTTTTTATTCAAGAGGAAAAGTGCACAAGAAATTACTTTTTTTAGTATCTTTTTTGTGCAAAAAAATCCCGGCGGTTTGTCGCCGGGATTAATTCATTTATTTATTTCTTTCCCAAGGTTTCCGAGGCTTTACTGCACAGTAAATTCCTGCAATAATTGCGAAAACAACCACGCATATCAGGGAAACTATCATATACTTAAAGATTCCAGGCATTCCGGTCACTACCTGTCTGTCACCGGAATCTGTACTAATAATATCACCATCTTCCGGAGTTTTTGTTGCCTCCGGAGCATCTGTAGGTGCCACCGTCGGGTCTGCCACATCTTCTGCTGCCTCCCACGCAACATCCAGCTGTGTCAGCAAGGTTGCATTGGCACCCACGGTGCCGGTATGGGTCACGCCTACACCGCCAAAGTTATTGGTTTCAATTTCTGCAGACAAGTCCACCACATGGGCAAGACCTGCTGCCGCCTGCTCATCATTCTGCTTTTTCGTAGTTTCCACATGGGCAGAAAGTGTGGTTCCCTCTACCGTTAAGGTGATGGTACACAACGTATTGTAGCAGGAGGCGGAAATTGGCTCTGTAATGGCTTCCGTTAAACCGTTGGTATACTTGATAAGTTTAAAATCTACCGCGTTGGAGTACTTGCCGGTACGCTCAATTCGAAGGGCATATCCGTTCAGGTTTTCCGTATCCATCTTAAGTAAAACGTCCATGTACTGGGCGGTGGCACTGCCAAAGCCCTGACCTGCGGATTTACACGGAGCCACCTGCAGAGTCACACTCATGTCACCGTAGCTGCCCTCTGCCGGGGTATAAAGAATTCTGGAACCACGGACGGTCTGGGTAAGACCATACACATTCTTGGCGCCGCCTTCTCCCACGCTGTAAGCCCAGGCTTCACTTGTTTTTGCCTTCCAGTCGTATTCTGCAGTATCTGCAGGCTTAAAGCCTTCCACGGTCCAAAAGCCCGGTTTTACTAAGTTTTGGACATCTGTCGGGAAGCTTTGGAAATTGGTACTGATAAGGTTAAGCGGTAAATCCTCCACCGTAATTACTCGGTCTGTGGTGGCAGATAACGTAGCTCCCGGCTGGGAATTTAACACCTTTGGAGTTACCTCCGCCACAATATAATATCCGATGTCGCCCGGTGTTACCACATAGGTATACTCCGGCTTGTCCATGCGGGAGGTTGCCACCTTTACCTTTTCGGAACCGTCTGCACTGACGCGGTACCAGTCAATAACGGAAATGTCCTCTCCGTCGTTGTTCAATTTATATTCTACTGTAACGCATCCGGCCTGTATCTTTTGCGTTGCTTCGCCGCCTGTCTGAACCTCCGTTACTCCGATGGTTACGGTCGGCTCTGTAGCAAAGCCCGGTGCTCCCACCACATCCGGAGTAATAGTAAAATAAGCATTGGCCACATAGCCCATGGAACTCTTTGCATATACTCTGCCGCTTACATTTCTATCTTCACTCTTTAAAACAGTAAAATTGCAGGAACCGTCTGCGTTTGGTGTAATGGAAATATAATCTTTTAATGCATCCTCCACAGACCATTCCACCGTATCGGAGGTAATGCCGCCGGCCACGTTGCGGAAATTACGGAGCATCACCTTGATGGTGCCGGTATCGCCGTTCTTAACACTCTTTACGGATGGTGCAGTGTTCATCAGGAACGGGAACAGGGTGTATTTGGCATCAATTGCTTCAATTTCTGCCTTGTTATTCAGTGGGTCCCATCCGTCGTTGCCCTGTAAAAGGTTGTAGGTATTATAAATCGTTTTGCCGTTATCGTTAATCGCAAAGGCCTTTGCCGCCTCGGTGCCGGTAAC
Organism: Lachnospiraceae bacterium; assembly: GCA_045593825.1. Classification (GTDB taxonomy): domain Bacteria; phylum Bacillota; class Clostridia; order Lachnospirales; family Lachnospiraceae; genus SIG299. Next base: position 37,492 of record JAZNXI010000046.1, on the reverse strand, counting down.
ATCGATGGTGTTTGCGGAGCCGCCTGCAATTACATAAGGCTTGCCGTTTACGGTTACATTGCTCTGTACACACTTTAAGTCTGCTGTCGGTTCCGGTGTCCATTCCACGCGGAATCCCGGATAGTCGCTGATAAAATTACAGTCCACCAAAGTTACGGTGCCGCCCGCTTTGGTTAAATACTGGGCGCCATCCACATCGGAGGTAATTTCACAATTTAAGAATACCGCGCCGGTGCCGCTGGTGTTATAAAACGGCTTGGAGCTGGTAAACAAAAAGGTACTGTTCAAAAATACGGCAGTTCCCGGCAGGGCGTCGTCGCCGCATTCGATATGACAGTCCACAAACAGCGCTCTGGCACTGCCCACAAACGGACAGGCATTCAGTCTGCTTAAAAAGTTACAGTTCTTTGCAATTACCTTGTCTCCGTTGGTAATGACCAGCTGGGACTGGGTAATGGTTTCCGTCCGCTTTGGACGGGAAAGCTCCGGTTTTAACGGATATTCCAAATCTACGTTACAGTAGTTACCCATGGTCAGGTTTTCTGTCTGCGTGCCGCGGCCGTCGATATAAAACATGGTGTAGTTACCCTTGGCACCCTGGGTCTGTCCGCGGTTTACCGCCAACACTACGTTGTACGGATTTTGTGTAAGACCAATCAAGTGCAGATGGTCGCAGTTAATAACAAGTCCGTACGGAGTATCGCCACCGGAGGCCACCCGGATTTCTGCATCGTCCGGATCGTCAATCCAATATACGTAAGGCGCCAGATAAACCCGCATCGGTTCTTCCTCGGTGCCGTCTGTAAAAGCCGTTGCTGCCTCTTTAAAATCGTTATACACATAATCATAACGGTCCGCCACATCATCGCTTAAGGAACCGTCTATGTAAATAGCCTTTTCTCCAAGGACGATGGTTTCGCCGCCATATACAATGCAGTCACCGCAAAATTCCACCGGGTCGGAAGCATCCAGTGCCGTATAGCCTTCCACACTGTCTGCCACGGCCGTTGCAGCCGGTTTTCCGAATAAGCCGAATATTCCCATTGCGGTCACCCCCATAATACTTAATACTAATTTCTTTCCTCGATTCACGAAATTGCTCCTTTCTCCCTAAAAAACATGTAATTACTTACAACCTCCATTGTACAAAACAAAAGGATTTTATTCAATTGCTTCCCCAAAATTTTAATGAACTTTTTACTTCCTTTCCTTGTGAAAAGGAAAATATTGTAGTATACTGTATGATAAGTTTCACACTTGAGTAAACAAAAGCAAAATCAGACAATATACTTTCACAAAATACAGAAAGGAATCCACCATGAAAAAGCTACTCACCTCTTTACTACTGTGCATTCTTGTCTTCGCCCTTGCCGGCTGCAACAAAACCGATGCAGACCCGGTCACCACGCCTGCACCAACCGGAACCGATTCCGGTAACGTCACTCCCGGCACCAACTCGGAACCGGAAGAAATTCTTCCAACCCCGACTCCGGAAGGCAATTATGTGGGCTTCAGTTTAGACAGCGGCTTTTACGAGAAAACCCAGAAGGTTGCCCTTACCTGTAATGTGGAGGGGGCCCGGATTTATTACACACTGGACGGCAGTACACCGAACGAAGCCTCTACCCTGTATAATAAAGAGATTACCGTGTCCCGCAAGCTTTATACCCAGAATGTGCTGGCTGCCCAGACCGATATCAGCGTCAGCAATAACTATATTCCTGATTTTCCGGTAGACAAGTGCACCGTCATCCGTGCCATTGCTTATCTTCCGGACGGCACCACCACTCCGGTGGCCCACGCCAGCTACTTTGTAGGTCTTGACCGCGACAAATACGGTGATTTGCCGATTATTTCCCTTATCACCGATTTTGATAATCTTTACGACTACGAAACCGGCATTTATGTTCTTGGTAAAACCCACGACGAATGGCTTGCCGAAGACCCGTCCCGTGCCTACCTTGACGGCTGGCAGCACACCGGTAACTACTCCAACCGTGGCCGCGAATGGGAACGTGAAATTTCCGTGGAATTCATTACCGCCGACGGAACCCCGGGCTTTAAGCAGAACATGGGCGTCCGCATTATGGGCGGTGCTTCCCGTAATCAGCCGCAAAAGAGCTTAAAGCTCTATGCGAGAGAGGAATACGGCGCAAAGAATTTAAAGTATGAACTGATTCCTGAAAACTATAACATTGCCGGTGAGCTCATTGACAAGTACAAAACCTTCGTGCTCCGCGTAGGCGGTAACGACGCAGATTTTGCCAGACTCCGTGACCCGTTCCTGCAAACCATGGTAAAAGATGCCCGGTTCGAAACCCAGCAGTCTACCCCTTGTATTGCTTTCTTAAACGGTGAGTACTGGGGCATGTACACCTTAAATGAGGACTACACCGACAATCATTTTGAAAACAATTATGGCATCGACAATAACAACATCGTCCTCATCAAGCGCGGTGAGCTGGAGGAAGGCACCGAAGACGACATGTCCCTGTATCACGACATGTTCTTATACATCACCCAAAACGACATGTCCGACCCTGCCATGTACGAAGGTGCCTGTGATTTAATCGATATCGGTTCCTTTGCCGACTATTTCGCTTTCCAGCTTTACATTTACAACGAAGACGGTATTTTCCAGGATAACAACTGGCGTATGTGGCGTGTCCGCAATGCCGACATGGCTACGGAATATTCCGACGGAAGATGGCGCTTTGCATCCTACGACAACGACTTCTCCACCGGTATTTACAGCGGTGCGGACAGTGCCAACTTCGACAATGTTTCCTCTGCGGTGGTCCAGTCCACTTCCAAGGAAAAGGAAGACAACATCAAGCACTACCGTCCGGTGGAACTGCTTCGTTCCCTGTTAAAGAACGATTCCTTCCGGGAAGAATTTATTCTTGCTCTCTGCGACATGCGCAACATTTATTATGAGCCGAAGCTGGCCACCAAAGTCTTAAACGAAATGGCGGAGCCATATCTTTCCCTGATGCCTGACACCTGGAAGCGTTTTGGTCCCGACTGGGTAGCGGGCGGCGACCCTGCCGGTCACATCAACAGCAGAATTACAGACCTGCGTAATTTTATGGCAAAACGTTATACTGCCATGCCGAATATGATTAAAAAAGCTTTTGATTTAGGTTCTGCGAAAAAACTGAATCTGGGCATTAACAACCAGTCCATGGGAACCATTCTGGTAAACGGCAGACAACCGGATTTCTCTTTTGCATTTTCCGGTATGTATTTTGAAGAAACCGCCGTAACCTTAACCGCAGTTCCGGCGGACGGTTACAAGTTTGTACGATGGGAAGTAACCAACGGTTCTTTGGAAGACACCACGTCGGAAACCATCCGGTTTAACATGTCCTCCGGCCTGACCGTCAATGCAATTTTTGAAGCAAACTAACCAATTTTTAAAAGAGGCAGACATCTGCCTCTTTTTTTGTGCCATTTGTTGCTCACTTTCCCTTGATTATTGCTGACTTCTCTGTCACGTTATTGTGAAAAAGTGTTTCCTGTTGTATACTGAGGACAGTTTATTTTTATTACATAAAATGTCCAATATAAAACATATCACAAAAAGAAGAGAGGATATCATCATGAAGAAATTTTCCATCATTTTGTTACTGGGTTTCCTTCTTGCAGGTCTTATCGGCTGTAACAAAGAAGGAAACTCAGGCACTCCGGGTAACACAAATGCCCCATCTTCCGATAACACAGGAACCGCCGGCGAAACCACACCGGGAACCGCCGGTACTTCCACAGAAAATTCCGGCACTGCGGCACTTCCTACTCCGACAGAAACCATTACACCGACTCCTACTCCGGAAGGTGATTACGTTGGTTTCAGCTTAGAAAGCGGCTTCTATGACAAGGAGCAGGAACTTACCCTGTACTGTACCGCAAACGATGCCAAAATATACTATACCTTAGACGGCAGCATCCCAACCGAAAGCTCCACTCTGTATGAGGGTCCGATTACTCTCAAAAACAGAACCAATGAGCCAAACGTGCTGTCTGCCCAAACCGACATCGCTCCGAATTACACTTACTCTCTAAACTTTAACGTAGACAAGGGCACCGTAATCCGCGCCATGGCGGTTTTACCGGACGGCACCACCACAAACGTATTCCATGCCACCTACTTTGTCGGCCTCGACCGTGCAAAATTTTTGGATGTTCCGGTGGTTTCCCTGATTACCGATTTTGATAATCTCTTCAACTACGAAACCGGTATTTACACTCTTGGTAAAACCTACGACGATTTTGTTTCCGACCCGGTAAATGCTGCCTTAGAAAGTTGGCAGATGCAGGGTAACTACACCAACCGCGGCCGCGAATGGGAACGTCCGGTTTCCGTAGAGCTTATTACAGCAAATGAAACTCCGGGCTTCAAGCAGGACATGGGCATGCGCATCATGGGTGCCAGTACCCGTAACCAGGCCCAGAAAAGTATCCGCATTTATGCCCGCGAGGATTACGGCAAAAAGAACTTAAAGTACGAGCTGATTCCGGGTAATATGAAGTCCGACGGCACCGATATTTTAAGAAAATACAAGTCCTTCGTACTTCGTATCGGCGGTAACGATGCAGACTTTGGACGTCTCCGTGACCCATATCTGCAGAATCTGGTGCAGGATGCCAACTTCGATACCCAGCAGCACACCCCTTGCGTTGTTTTCATCAACGGCGAATACTGGGGCATGTACACCATTACCGAAGACTACAGCGACAACTACTTTGAAAACAACTACGGCATCGACAACAACAATATCGTTCTCATTAAAAAGGGGGAACTGGAAGACGGCGAGGAAGCTGATATCCAGCTGTACTATGATTTATTTGATTTCATCACCGGCAACGACATGTCTGACGAAGCCAACTACAAAAAGGCCTGCGACATGATTGATATGGACTCCTTCATCGATTACTGTGCGTTTAACCTTTACATCTTCAACAAGGACAGCATCTTTGATAACAACAACTGGCGCATGTGGCGTGTACGTACCGCCGATGGTGCCACCCAGTGGTCCGACGGCAAGTGGCGTATGGCAGTGTATGACACCGACTTCTCCACCGGTATTTACGATGGTCCTGACAGTGCCAACACCGACAACATCAGCGGCGTGCTGGAATCCTCCGTGGATGAAGTATACACACAGAACATAGAAACTCATGCACCGATTGAAATCTTCCGCTCTTTAATGAAAAATGAAAGCTTTAAACACGATTTCATCCTTGCCCTGTGCGATATGAGAAATATTTACCTGGAGCCAAAGGTGGCAAAACGGGCGCTGGATGCCATGTCCGGCACTTACACCACACTGCTTTCCGACTCCTGGAAGCGTTTTGGTCCCGACTGGATTGCCATGAATCCGGAAGGCCACCACGCAGGCAAGTTAAAGGACTTAAGCAGTTTCATTTCCAAGCGTTATATGGCTATGCCAAACATGATAAAGAAGATTTTTGGTTTGAAGTCTGCTTCCAAGTTAAGCCTGAACACCAACGACAAGACCATGGGTACTATTTTAGTAAATGGCCGCGCGCTTGACTTAACCTTTGATTTTGGCGGTATGTACAATCCTGAACTTACCGTAAATATTACCGCGGTTCCTGCCGACGGATACAAGTTTGTCCGTTGGGAAGTAAAGAAAGGCGAGCTTGCCGATGCAGCAGCCCCTTCCCAGGATATTAAGATGGAATCCGCTATGACTTTACAGGCTGTTTTTGAACCTAAATAAATATCAAAAGAGATATTCCATGCAGTTCCCTTTTTATGGAGAGGAACTGCTTTGGAATATCTCTTTTTTTCGATTAGCTGCCCAATCGGTATTTAAAATCTTTGTATCCAAAGGTTGTTAACTGTATTAATTTTCCTTCTTCTGTCCTCTTCCATATATCCGGCAGAGGCATGCCGTTGAAGGTATTGTTTTTGCAGGTGGTGTAAATGGCCATATCCTCAAAAACAAGTATATCCCTTTCTTGTAACTCCTGCTTAAAATAATAGTCCCCTATCACATCTCCGGCCAGGCAGGTGGGACCGGCTAAGCGGTAGCCGTATCGCGGTTGTTGCAAGCCATTGCTCCGTGTCGCTTCTGAAGCATCTGCATCCTCAGCTTTTACCGCACCGTGCAGTGGCGGCGTATACGGCATCTCTATTACGTCAGGCATGTGGCAGGCGGCAGAAGCATCCAGAATAGCAATTCTGACACCACTGTTTTCCACCACATCCAACACTCTTGTTACCAGGTACCCGGCGTTTAATGCCACCGCTTCTCCCGGCTCCAAATATACCTGAAGTTTCCACTTGTCCTGTGCGTAGGTTACACACTTCTCCAGCTTTTCCACATCATAGCCCGGTTTGGTGATATGATGTCCACCGCCCATATTGAGCCATTGCATTTGTGGCAGAACATCCCCGAACTTTTCCTCCACTGCCCGAAGTGTTGTTTCCAAGGCGTCAGAATCCTGCTCACAAAGGGTGTGGAAATGTAAGCCGTCCAGCAATTGCAACAAATCGGCGGACATTTCCTTATTCCACACTTCCCTCGTTACTCCAAGGCGGCTGCCCGGAGCGCAAGGGTCGTAAATGGCATGACCCTCCTGGGTGGAGCATTCCGGGTTAATCCGGAGTCCCACACTTTTTCCTGCGGCCTTTGCCCGGGTGCCGAACTTTGCAAGCTGATGCACAGAATTAAATACAATGTGGTCTGCATACTGTAGCAATTCCTCGAACTCGTCTTCCCGGTAAGCACCGCAAAATACATGGACTTCTTTTCCCGGCATTTCCTCTGCGCCGAGGCGTGCCTCATAAAGGCCGCTGGCCTCGGTGCCCGCCAGATAATCCGCAAGCAGCGGATAAAAATCATAGTTGGAAAATGCCTTTTGCGCCAGCAGAATTTTGCATCCGGTGCGGGCGCTTACTCCTGCCAGAATTTCTCCGTTTTGCCGCAGCTTTGTGTCGTCAATAACGTAGCATGGCGTAGGCAATATTCCCAATTTTTTCTCTAATTCGCTTCCTTCCAAACCGGCATAAACCGGATACTTTGCTGCCCGTTCCATCAGTCCACCAGCTCCGGATTGAAATTTTCTTTTCTTGGTAGACCGTACTTATCCAGGGCATCCAAAAATGGGTCCGGATCGAACTCCTCCACGGTATAAACGCCGGCCTTGTTCCATTTGCCGGTGAGCAGCATCAGGGCACCGCACATTGCCGGAACACCGGTAGTATAACTGATGGCCTGGCTCTGCACCTCCTGGTAGCATTCCTGATGGTCGCACACGTTATAAATATAATAAGTCTTTTCTTTGCCGTCCTTTTTACCGGTAAAAATACAGCCGATATTAGTCTTGCCGTGGGTGCGCGGGCCAAGGCTTGCCGGGTCCGGAAGCAGTGCCTTTAAAAACTTAATCGGCACAATTTCATGACCTTCAAATTCAATTGGGGTGGTGGACAGCATGCCCACATTTTCCAGACACTTCATATGGGTTAAGTAGCTCTGGCCGAAGGTCATAAAGAAGCGGATTCTTTTTACCTCCGGGATGTTCAGCGCCAAAGATTCAATTTCCTCGTGGTGCAAAAGGTACATATCCTTGTCGCCCACGCAGTCAAAATTGTATTCTCTCTTGATGCTCATGGCCGGGATTTCCACCCAGTGGCCGTCCTCCCAGTAGCTGCCCGGTGCGGACACCTCACGAAGATTTACCTCCGGGTTAAAGTTGGTGGCAAACGGATAACCATGATCGCCGCCGTTGCAGTCTAAAATATCAATGGTATCAATGGTATCAAATTCATGCTTCTTTGCATAAGCGCAATATGCCTGGGTAACCCCCGGGTCGAAGCCGCAGCCAAGCAGTGCGGTAAGACCTGCCTTCTCAAACTTTTCCCGGTACGCCCACTGCCAGCTGTAATCAAAGTAAGCGGAAAAGCCGGCTTCCTTGCAGCGCTTTTCGTAGATAGCGCGCCACTCAGGATCTTCCGTATCCTCCGGCTCATAGTTGGCAGTATCCATGTAATTAACACCGCAGGCCAGGCAGGCATCCATAATGGTTAAATCCTGGTACGGCAGGGCAATATTCATAACCAAATCCGGCTGATAGGACTTAATTAAATCAATTACCTGCTGCACATCATCCGCATCCACCTGTGCGGTTGTAATTTTTGTGCGTGTCTTTCCTTCCAAATCCTTTGCCAGGGCGTCGCATTTTTCCTTGGTGCGGCTGGCAATACAAAGCTCGGTGAACACCTCGCTTACCTGACAGCATTTTCTGATTGCTACATTAGCCACGCCACCGCAGCCGATTACTAAAACTCTGCTCATAATATGTATTCTCCCTTCTTTTCCAAACAAATAACTTACTCACACAGCGCAAGCAGCAGCTCCCGCAGCACCTTGCACGCCGTTGCAGTGGACACTCCGCTGGCATCTAACATCGGGGCAAGCTCGTTTACATCTGCTCCCACAACATTTGCTGCCGCCACCTGGCGGATGGCATCCAGCAGCTGGATAAAGGTTACTCCGCCGGCCTCGGGAGTGCCTGTCCCCGGAAAAACCGAAGGGTCCAGACAATCCAAATCAATCGTAAAATAGACCGGGATGTTTTCCTCCCGGAGCTCCCTTACCAGTTCCGCAAGGCCGTGGAATCCAAACTTATGCAGGTTGGTATGCTGCTTTGCAAACTCAAACTCTGCCCGCTCTCCACTGCGGATACAAAACTGGTGAATCCGTCCATCACCAAGCAGGTCGTGACAACGCCGCATGACACAGGCATGACTAAGCGCCGCCCCCAGATAGTCCTCACGCAAATCCGCATGGGCATCAAAGTGAATGATATGTAAATCCGGATACTGCTTATGAACCGCCCGGACTGCTCCCAAGGTTACCAGATGCTCGCCGCCAAGAAGCAGGGGCAGCTTGCCATCCTCTAAAATCTGTTCTGTTCTCTCTTCAATGTCTGCCAGGGCACTCTCCGCACTGCCAAAGCAAAGCTCCAAATCCCCGGAGTCAAAAATGTTTACATCGGTTAAATCCTTGTCCTGATACGGACTGTAGGTTTCCAGGCCGAAGCTCTCGTGGCGCATGGCGGCAGAACCGAATCTTGCCCCCGGCCGGAAGCTGGTGGTGGAATCAAAGGGCGCGCCAAACAACACAATCTGTGCCTCATCGTACTCACAGTCACAACCGATAAAGGTTTCTATATTTTTACCAAGCATAGTTTCTCCTTCCTGCTTATTTACAACAGTTTTCCTTCTCCACTTCCTCCAGCATCTCCTCTAAATACGCCGGAAGATAAAAGGAACCGATATGCAGCTTCGTGGTGTAATACTTTGTCCGAAGGTGCAGATTCTTCCACTTCCCCGCATCAAAATCATCCACCGGATGATACTTCTTACTGGCAAAGCCAAAGAGCCAGTAGCCCGCCGCATAGGTCGGTATGTGGGCCTGATACACCCGGCTGATAGGGAAGGTAGAAACAATGCGCTTGTGGCTTCGCTGCATGGCCTCCGCATCATGCTTATAGAACGGGCTTCCCTGCTGGTTTACCATAATGCCGTCTTCCTTTAAGGCGTTATAGCAGCTGCCGTAAAACTCCTTGGTAAAATACCCTTCCGACGGTCCGAAGGGGTCGTTGGAATCCACAATAATCAGGTCGTAACGATTGCTGCACCGTCTGATAAAGCGCAGGGCATTGTCATAGGTAATATGCACTCTGCTGTCGTCTAAGCGGCTGGCATTTTCCGGCAGATAGGTCCGGCATGCCTCAATTACCTGCGGGTCCATTTCCACCAAATCAATGCGCTCCACGCATTCGTATCTGGCCAGTTCCTTTACTACACCGCCGTCTCCCGCACCGATGACCAGCACATCCATTACACACGGATGCACCGACATGGGCACGTGGGTTATCATTTCATCGTATATAAACTCATCCCGCTCCGTCAGCATAACGTTGCCATCCAGCGTCAACACCCTGCCAAATTCCGGGGTTTCAAAAATGTCAATCTGCTGAAACTCACTCTTCCCGGAATACAAATGCCGGTTCACCCGGATGCTGTGTTTTACGTCCGGAGCGTGAAACTCACTAAACCATAAATCCATCGTCTGTTTCCTTTCTACATAGGTCTGTACCCCATCGCCTGTATGTTAAGCAAGCACGTTAATATTCAAAATCTCCGGATCCTCCGGACCGGTCAGGGAACAGCCCTTCACTCTTGCATACTCAATATAATCCAAAATATCCTGTGTGATGCGCTCTCCCGGTGCCAGAATCGGAATTCCCGGCGGATAACACATAACAAACTCACTGCAGACCATGCCGGCACTGTCTTTCAGGGGCATGCTCTTTTTTGCTGCATAGAACGCCTCCTGCGGACTGGTTACCACTTCAGGGTCGATATATTCCTGACTGAGAAGACCATTGGAATCCATCTGAAACCGTCGTCTGATTTCCGCAAGAGCACTTACCAAACGTTCCAGCTCCTGCGGGCGGTCACCAATCGAAAGATACGCCAAAATATTACCGATGTCACCAAACTCTATCTGGATGTCGTATTCATCCCGTAACAAATCATATACTTCAATGCCCGCCAGTCCGATGTCACGGGTGTGGACACTGAGCTTTGTCGGATCAAAATCATAAATCGAATTTCCGTTGATTAACTCCCTGCCAAAGGCATAGTAGCCGCCGATAGCATTGATTTCCTCCCTGGCGTACTCCGCCATCTCGATTACCTTTTTAAACACCTGCCTGCCCCGCTGCACTAAATTTCTGCGGCTGATATCAAGACTTGACATGAGAAGATAACTGCCCGACGTAGTCTGGGTCAGGTTGATAATCTGCCTCACATGTCCCACATTCATCCGCGGTCCAATGAGGAGGAGGCTTGACTGGGTTAAGCTTCCGCCGCTTTTGTGCATGGACACCGCCGCCATATCCGCGCCTGCTGCCATGGCCGACACCGGCATACCGTCACCAAAGTAAAAATGGGTGCCATGGGCTTCGTCCGCCAGACAATACATGCCGGCATCGTGGGCCATCTTTACAATAGCGCGCAAGTCACTGCACACGCCGTAATAGGTCGGGTTATTTACAAACACCGCCACCGCATCCGGGTGCTCCGCAATGGCCTTTGCCACCTGCTCCCGCTGCATGCCCAGGGAAATACCAAGCTTCCGGTCCACCTCCGGATTCACATACACCGGAATGGCACCGCAAAGCACCAGGGCGTTAATGACGCTTCTATGTACATTCCGCGGCAATATAATTTTGTCACCCCGCTTACAGGTGGATAACACCATGCTCTGCACCGAGCTGGTGGTACCTCCCACCATAAGGAAGGCATGGGCTGCGCCAAATGCATCTGCTGCCAAAACCTCTGCCTCGTGAATCACCGACACCGGATGACACAGGTTATCCAACGGTTTCATACTGTTTACGTCAATGCCCACACACTGCTCGCCAAGGAACTCCGTCAGCTCCGGATTTCCCTTGCCGTGCTTATGACCCGGCACATCAAAGGGCACCACCCTCATCTGGCGAAAATTCTGTAACGCCTCATAAATCGGGGCTCTGGACTGATCGATGATAAAGTTATTTTCCATAGGACACCTCACTGAAATTTATTAAAGTATCAGAACAAGTCTGAAAATCCTGTGGATTTCCAGACTGTCGGGCGGGCGCCCAACAAAAATCTTTATGAAAGCATCTACCGAAAACAAGCCTTCGTATCTGCTTTCACAAAGATTTTTACTTGTTCTGATAAAACAAAAAACGCAAGCCGCGTTTACACACAGCTTGCGTCAATTAATCATCCAAAATAAAAATTTACAATAAGCCATACGCCGGATACAAACACTTCTCCGGTGACAGCTTTGGTAAAAACTATGGGATTCTCAGAGTCTATATAGCAACAATACTTTTACTACTCTTATTGACCGTTTCACAAGTCTGCGTCATAAAACGCATTTCGGTTATAAAGTAACCAACTTATAAAATTTGAGCTTTTAACTCAATCAATAAGGCGGCAAGCCGCCAATCGGCAGTGGACCCGGCTGTCCGTATGGCCTCGACTCCAAATGGAGTGGTCCCGTAAAAATCGCTTGGAAAGACTCTGAATCTCAGTTTTCTTATCCGAATAAAGTTATATAATATTTTCCTTTTTTTGTCAATACTTTTTTACGCAAATTCTCTAATTTATTAAAGCGGTGCTCTGTCGGCGTATCTTAGAAATATCTCCACATCTGAAGTTCTGCCCAGCGGAAGCACAAATCCGCCACCGCCATACCCATGGCAAAAAACGTCATTACAATCAGCAGAAAGATTGCCGCCTTGTCGTACACCACTTTTTTGGTGGAGAAATTCGAAATCAATAATTCCAGACCAAGTAAAATTAACATCACCGGCCACAGGGAAAACATCATCTGATAGTCCACCAGGTCAAACAACAGGTGAAGTAAAAACATCACACCGATGCCAACCATAGAAAGCCCCGCGGTTACGGAGCCCACCCGGTGGGAGCGGTAGGTGATTACATTATCTTTCGTCTCCATGAAGTTCCTCCTTTTTGCCTGCCATCAGCTTAATACCAATGAAAATAATAAGAACTGCCATCACAATCTCCGGAAAACTATCGAGAAGTGGATATAATTCATCCCAGTAACGATCCGGAATTATATTGATAACTACATAGTAAAAATTATCCCACAAAATCACAGCGCCGATAATCATTAGAATACCTGCTGCCCATTTACGGATAGTCGGACTGGAAACCTTAAAGCTTCCGTCTTCAGCAAGACCTTCCCATAAAAAAGCATCCGGAAGACTGCTAAATTCTTCTGCAGATAATGCTGCTATGTTTCTGGCATGAAAGAAGCTGTAAAACCATATCAAAATCATTGTCGGAATGAACAAAATTTCTATTCCGGATGCTATACCTACAATACTTACCGCAAACAATGCCATCAGGCTTAATCCCTGCTTCATAAATCCCATATACATTTCTGCCGCTCCAGGGATAAAAGAAAACATAAAGGTAAAAAATTTGTTCTTTTTCTGTTGTTTCATAGTAACCTCCATTTACTTCAGCGATGCGTTTTTTATACCGCATCAGTCATCATTATTTTCTTTGTATAACCATTCTGTGGTGTTACTGATTATCTTCTCAATAAATCCGGTATCATTAAGCACATCTTCTTTACTTGGAGCCGGCTTATTCTCCACCACAGCTGTCTTATCCGGCACGTTTTTTACCACTTCCGTCCGGACAGGGACCGTTCCTACCACATCACTCTTTTCGACATGCTCCGTTACCGGTCTTCCGTTTAAATTCATCCTGTCGGTCAGCTCCGGAAGTAAAAATACCAACGCCACCGCTGCTGCCACAGAAGTAATCACACGGAAGCAGTAGCCGGTAAATTCTTTTTTCTTCGTTTTTCCTGCCGACTCCAATATGCTTTCCATCAGGTCAGGTGGCGCTGCTACCAGTTCTTCCTGTTCCACTTGATTTATCAGGCGTTCCAGTTCGTCATCCGATATGTAATTTAACTTTTCTATCATTCTCTCAGCAGCTCCTTTCCCAATGATTTTTTGAGCATCTCCCTTGCCCGTCTTATCTGTGTTTTTACGGTGTTAACACCCACCTTGGTTTCCTCTGCAATTTCCGCCGCAGGCTTTCCCCGTACAAAATGCGCCGTTGCCACCTCCCGGTATGGTGACTTCAGTGCCCCGCAGGCTGCCGTTACCTCCGCAAGAAGTTCCCGATTCAGAACCCGGCCGAGAGGTTCTTCCTGCGGCATGGTGGTCTGCTCCGGAAACTCTTCCTCTGCCACCGGCACCGTACGCCGCCCGGCCGCCCGCAGATAATCAACACATTTGTTGCTTGCAATCCGGCATAGCCACGCTTTTTCTACCTGCCCTGAAAAATTTTCCATGTGCCGGTAAGCGGAAAGAAAGGTTTCCTGGGTTAAATCTTCAGCAGCAAAGTAGTCCCCGGTGAGTTTGAGACAGATGGAAAAAACCAGATTCTGATACTGCTGAATTAACTTTATAAAGTTTTCTTTTGAATCGATTTTCCCCACCTCCCGTCTGCTCTCATTTAATATAACGAAACAATACTTTTTTAAGATTCAAAAACATGAAAAAATTTTTTCAAACCAAGTTTATCATAAAAACAGGCATTAAAAAACCTTTATAAAACAAGCTGCCATGATTCTCTCACGCTGCCCTTTTATAAAGGTTTTAAACTCTGTTATTCCGACGGATTTTCTTCCGGTTCTGCCGCCGGTTCTGTTTTTTCAACTAGGGTTACTCCATATACCTTTCCGTCTATCACAAAAGAGGATATGGTAGTATCTGCACTGGAAATTCCCTCTTCTACATAATTCAGCTTACCGGGGGTTCTTCCTGCCTCCAGCTGGTCGATAATTGCCTTTACTCTTGGTCCGTGAAGGGGGTTGCACTCTGCGATACAGGTAATTTTTCCTTCTCTTAAATATGCCACCGCTTCTTCGTTAATACCGTCAAAGGCCAGTACCATAATTTCACCATTGGCAATATCGGAGCCTACGGTTTTTCCGACCGCTTCAATAGCCTCAATGGCACCCAGGGCTTCATGGTCATTTTCACAATACACCACATTTATATTGTTGTACTGCGTCAGTAAATGTTCCATTACCTCACGGCCCTTCGCCTGGGTAAAATCGCCTGTCATTTCTGCCAACAGGTTCCAACCGTATTCAGCCGCCGCATCGGAAAGCGCCTTTGTTCTTCCCAGCTGTGCAGAGGCACCGAGGGTTCCCTGAATGTTGACAATGTTAATTTCTTCCGGTGAAATGTTGTTTGCTTTAGTATACCGGTTCAGCCATTCCGTTACCTTTTTGCCTTCCAGCTCAAAATCAGAACCGACCCAGCTGGTAAAGAGACTTTCATCCTCCACGTCTACCATGCGGTCAACGATAATGACAGGAATTCCCGCGTCTTTTGCCTCCTGCAAAACAGTATCCCATCCGGTTTCCGTAACCGGAGCAAGCACGATATAATCTACTTCCTGCTGGATAAACGTGCGGATTGCCGTAATCTGATTGGATTGCTTTTGCTGTCCGTCTTCAAAAATTAATTCAAACCCGTTCGCCGCAGTAAATGCAGTCTTCATGGATTCCGTATTGGCACTGCGCCAGTCGGATTCGGCACCCAACTGCGAAAAACCTACTATAACATACTCTTCTGTATATTCCTCTTCTGTTTGGGTTGTCGGACCGCTGCAGGCTGCCGCCATACACAGCACCAAACCCAAAAAAACAAAAATCAATTTCTTCACAATAACATTCCTTTGCCGGTTTACAACTTAATTATGGAAATATGCTACGGATTCTTCTAACCTTCCTGCCATTTCACTCATCTTTTGGCAATGCTCGTTTACCAGCTGAACCTCGGAAATAATTTCGGCAACGTTAGCACTTACTTCCTGGTTACTTGCCGCATTTTCTTCACTGATGGCACTTAAGCTCTGTACGTCTTCAATTACCTTTTCCTTGGAACCGGTAAGATTGTCGGTTTTCTCTGCAATTGCCTTGATTTCATCTACAGAACTGTTAATGCTGCTACTGAGCTCTTCGTACTTCTTCTGTGTGTTCTGAACGCTTTCCTGCTCTGCCACAATAAGGGTACGGATTCCTTCTGCCAGTTCTGCGGAACGGCCGGATTTTTCCGTAATGGTTTTTGCCAGATTTTTAATCATTTCTGCACCATCAGCACTCTGCTCGGAAAGATTACGGATTTCTTCTGCTACTACCGCAAAGCCTCTGCCGGCTTCGCCTGCTCTTGCTGCCTCGATGGAAGCATTTAAGGAAAGCAGATTGGTCTGCTCGGAAATATCTAAAATCAACTGCACTGCCTTATCAATTTCTGCAATGGAGTCATTGGTTTCGGTAATCTGGGATGCAATATCTGCTACTGCTTCTACGGACTTATGACTGCTGTCCATGATGTCGTCCATAGCTACCTTTGCTGCATTGTTAGCCTGCAGGATATAATCGGTACTGTTGTATAACCGGTCTACGTTTTCGGAAATATCGTTAACGAAATTGCCGATTTCCATCATCTGCATATTGATATCCTGCACATGCTCTGCCATATTAACGGTGGTTGCAGTAAGCTCGTCCATGGAACGGGTAATTTCCTGAGCCCTGCCCGCACTGCTGGCGCTCAAGGAGGTTACCTCCTCTACGTCTCCAACCAGGTGGCCGGAAACCTCTTTTACCTGACCGATAACACCGGAAAGATTTTCCTGCATTTTGCCGGTTTCGTCTAATAGCTGGATCATTTCCTTTACAATACTCTTATGAGGCTTCTGCTTGCGCAGGTCTCCTTCTGCAAGGGCGTTTACACCGTTACCTACCGCACGCACGGAAGCAATGAGTAGTCTTCCCACAAAGAGAGCAATTACAGTAAAAAGAATAATCATTACTACCGCAATTACCACAAAGACAATAATAATGCTGTTTGCGGCACCGGTTACGTTCTCTGCCAACTCACCTGCAAAAGTCATACCGATAATTTTGTCTTCATATTCCAGCGGCATATAATAACCGCAATATATGTTACCGTCAATCTCAACCGCCGGATCAAAATATCCGTTGTTTAATTTATCAGGATCGTCCGAATCACAAGGAATTTCCCTGATTCGATAGTCATTTGCGTTTTTAATGGAAGTTGCACTTGGAGTGCCTTCAATGATAATTGCCATTTCAATGTTTTTATCTTTTAAACTGTCGAGATACTCGTAATAATCTCCTACGTTAATGGCATTAATACTGTTTTCTTTACAATAATTGGACAAATTGTTTGCCACAACATATAACATTTCCTGGGCACTTGCTTCCATATTGCTTTTTGTAATGGATAAGGACACCATGCCTACAATAACAACAGACGGCACTAACGGAACCAGTGCAAGCATAAGCAAGACAGAAAACAGAGTCAACTTACCTTTTTTCACTCTTTTCAATTCTTTTTCTTTTGTTTTTCGGGTCTTTTTCATGTAATATTCCCCCTTCTACATCCTTATCATTGTAACAAAAAAGGTAGTCACAGGAGCCTGCGACTACCTCTTATCTTATTATACCATAGTTTTCGAAAAAAACTATTCATTTTATGCTTTTTTCTGCTTATTTCTGCTTTTTTCTTGCCATTACGACACTCTGGATAACCAGGAACAGACAAAGCATTGCTGCAATGGTAATTCCTGTCCACCAAGCCTGGTCAAGACCTGCAGAGGATACAATGTTCTGAATGGTGGTTAAGGAAAGTACACCAAACAGAGTACCGATGATATTACCTACACCGCCGGTTAACATGGTGCCGCCGATAATAGAAGAAGCAATGGCATTCATTTCCATACCGCTGGCATGGGAAGCGGAACCGGAACCCACATGCATGAAATAGACAAAGCCACCGATGCCGGCCAAAAGACCGCAAATTAAATGAGAGAGGAACTTGGTCTGCTTAACATTGATACCAAGCATCAGCGCGCTCTGCATATTTCCGCCCACTGCGTAAAACGCACGGCCCAGTTTTGTCCATCTGAGGAGACAGAACAAAATTATTACTACGAGGAGCGCCACAATTACGCCCACTTCAATTTTTGCGTCTACATATTTTCCAAGACGGTTATAGGAACCGAGTCCCGGAACAACAATTCGTGTATCCTTTAACTTCACAAAGGCTTCATGTGCAACGTTAAACGGTTTGGTATTTACGATGGTTGTCATACCTCTTGCAAAGAACATGCCTGCCAGGGATACGATAAACGGCTGGATATCCAGATATGCTACCAAAAATCCCTGCACCAGACCAAACGCCAAACCAATGGCAAGTGCAATTAAAACAGCGCCAAAAATATTTCCGTCGTTATAATCCAGATAAACTGCACAGCTCATGCTGACTAAGGCTACTACACCACCAACGGAAATATCAATTCCGCCGGTAATCATAACCAGACTCATGCCACAGGAAGTAATAATCAGAGCAGCATTGGAGTTTAACATATTTAAGAACGTCTGTGGCTTTAAAAAGCCTTCTCCCAGAAAAACAATCGCTCCGATATACATCACAAAGAATACCACTATGGTAATGGTAAGGAGCAGATTGGTATCTGTCATGTTTTTCATTTTAGCGGCAAAACCGGTACGGTTAGCCAATTCTTTTTTAGTCTTCGCCATACTAGTTTGCCTCCTTTGCCTGATGTCCTGCTTTCACTTTCTTCCAAACACCTGCCATCCATTCTCTTACCACCGGTGCACTGGCAACTACCAGGACAATAACCACTACCGCCTTATAGGCAGGAAGCGCTGTGGACTGAACCTGGAACTTGTAAAGTGTTGTGGTCAGATACTGGATAACGTAAGCACCAAGAATGGAAGCTGTCATGTTGAATTTACCACCGCTAAGGGCATTACCGCCAAGGGCAACTGCCAGGATGGCATCCATTTCGATATCCTTTGCAATAACGGAATAGTTAATGGTGGAAATACGGCTTACTTTGATTAAACCACACACTGCCACACATAAACCAAGAATTACAAAGGTAATAAACTTAACAAATACCGGATTGATACCGTTTAACTTCGAAGAGCTTTCGTTGATACCAACCGCCTGTGTATAAAGACCAAGGGTAGTAAAGCGAAGCACCAATGCGGTAATAATCATACAGATAACCGCAATGAAAAACGGAGTCGGAACCGGAATACCCGGGATGAAATTTCCGTAATAAGCAAAGGATGGTTCGCTGATTACAGGAAGTTCGTTGTTGTTTATCCAGGCTGCGATGGAACGGCCTGCCGTAAATAAAATCAGGGTTGCTACCATCGGCTGGATTTTAAAGTGCGCTACCAGCACACCATTAAATGCACCAAATACCATGGAAACCAGACATGCTACCAGAAATGCCACAAAAACCGGAGCCTGCAGTGTTTCCGGTCTGGAATCGGTACCGCAGAGCACACGTAAAATTACGCTGCCGGCAATGGCAATAGTAGCGCCAACACTGATATCCTGTCCGCCGGTAGCCGCTGTAACCAGGGTCATACCGATGGCAAGAATGGCAAGCTCAGAGCCGTAGTCTAAAATGGTAATCAGGTTACCGGACAAAACCGGGTTTCCCGCACTGTTATGGTCCAGCTTAATTGCAAAGAAAGATGGGTCCGCAATCAAGTTAAACACAGTAAGCAGTAAAATTGCTGCAAGCGGGATTAAGAGCTGTTTGTTAAAAGTAAATTTATTTTTCATTATTCTCTGTCTCCTCCCGCAATTGTGTTCATAATCATGTTCTGTGTCAGTTCCTCACCGGAAAGCTCACCAACCACTTTACGGTCTCTCATAACCACAAGTCTGGAACAGGTACGGAGCATTTCGTCGGTTTCGGAAGAAATGAAGGTAATACTCATACCTTCGGAAGCAAGCTTTAATACCAGCTTCTGGATGTCAATCTTGGTACCGATGTCAATGCCTCTGGTCGGCTCATCCAAGATAAGATATTCCGGATGGGTAAGCAGCCAGCGGGCAACGATAACCTTCTGCTGGTTACCGCCGGATAAGGACTTAATCGGGGTATCCGCAGATGCGGTTTTGATACCGAGAAGCTTTATGTATTCATCTGCAAATTTATATGCCTCTGCCTTGGTAAACGGCTTGAAGAAGCCCTTCTTTACCTGCAGTGCAAGTACAATGTTTTCTCTTACGGAAAGGTCACCTACGATACCGTCACGCTTTCTGTCTTCCGGCAGATACGCAATGCCGTTTTTCATAGCCTCAATCGGCTTTGTAATCTTAACTTCTTTTCCGTTTTTCTTTACCTTGCCGCCAAGCACTCTGTCGGCACCGAAGATAGCGCGGACACATTCGCTTCGGCCGGAACCAAGCAGACCGGTAAAACCGTTAACTTCACCTTTTTTGATATTAAAATCAAACGGCTTAATGCCGGCATCACTCACAAGCCCTTCTGCTTCAAATACTAAATCGGAAGCATCTTCCTTGTCGTAAACCGCTTGCTCGCCCTTAATATCTGCCATATCGTCCAAATCCTTACCGAGCATCTTGGATACCAGCTGCACTCTCGGAAGATTTTCGATTTCGTACTCACCAACCAGCTGACCGTCACGTAGAACGGTAATCTTGTCACAAACCTCATATACCTGGTCTAAGAAATGGGTAACGAAAATAATTCCTACACCCTTTTTCTTTAAATCACGCATAAGCTTAAACAGTTTTTCTACTTCCTGCTCATCCAGGGAAGATGTCGGCTCATCCAAAATAAGCACCTTACAGTCCATATCCACTGCTCTTGCAATGGCTACCATCTGCTGTACTGCAAGGGAGCAGCTTGCCAGCTGCTGGGTTGCTTTTGCCGGTATATCTAAAGACTGCAGAATTTTGTCTGCATCTGCATTCATTTTTTTCCAATCCTGAATCATAGAACTGCCGCGTCCTATGTACATATTTTCAGCCACAGAAAGGTTCGGGCACAGGGTAATCTCCTGATATACCGTACTGATACCGAGCTTCTGTGCTTCCTGTGGAGAACGGATAGCTACTGCCTTTTCTGTTCCCTTAATAAAGATGTCGCCCTCATCCTTTGTATAAACGCCGGTAAGAACCTTAATCAAGGTAGATTTTCCTGCTCCGTTTTCGCCCATCAGAGCATGAATTTCTCCTTCACACAGAGTAAAATCTACTCCCTGTAAAGCACGTACTCCGGGAAAGCTTTTATGAATATTTCTCATTTTCAATACAATATTTTCGTCTTTCACCAGTGTTCACTCCTTAAAACTTTTCTAAAAAACAAGCGCGGAACAAGCGTACACTTCAGCTACGCCGCGCCGCGCTTATTTAATAATCGCTAAATTAAACTACACAAATATGTAAATTAGATACCGTAGTTGTTTACATCTTCTTCAGTGATTGTATTAGCATCGAAGCCCTTTTCATCCATGATGATGGTCTTTTCGCTGATGGTTTCGCCAGCTTCTAACTTCTTAATGATGTCGTTGATGTAACCAGCCTGGAATGGGTTACACTGACCATCGTAGTTCCAGTTCTTTGCAAGAAGTTCCTGTAATGCCCACTTGTTGCAGTCGAAGCCCATGATGATAACGTCCTTGCCAACACCGTGAGAGATGTTTGCCTTGTCAAGAGCTGCTACAGCACCCTTAGCCATATCGTCGTTTTCAGCGTAAATAACGTTGAACTTTGTGCCTGCATCGATAACGGACTGAACGATCTGCTGTGCCTTTTCTGCACTCCATTCAGCTGTCTGCTGAGTTACTAAGTTCCAGTTAGCATTAGCTGCTACTTCAGCGTCAAGAGCGCCGGAACGGCCGATCTGAGCTGCGGAACCCATAACACCCTGAAGGTGGATTACGTTGTACTCTGCAAGACCCTGGCCCTTTAACCAGTCAACTGCTGTCTGGCCTTCCTTAGCCATATCGGAAACGATGGATGCTACATAGAGACTTGGATCAGCGTCAATAGTACGGTCAAATAAGATAACCTGAACGCCTGCTTCCTTAGCTTCCTTTAATACGGAATCCCAACCAGCTGTACCGGCTGCGGAAAGAAGAAGGTAGTCAACGCCGTCCTGGATGAACTTCTGAGCTGCCTGAATCTGCTCGTCGTTCTTAAGGCTGTATGCGAAAGATGCGCTGTAACCGTTTTCTTCGGTGAACATCTTCTTCATATCAGCGTCATTTGCTGTACGGTAACCGGATTCGTTAGGGTCGTTGTTGATGATACCAACCTTAATAAGGCCGTCATCTTCGCCCTTGCCACATGCTGTCATGGCAAATACCATAACCATTGCCATTAAAAGTGCTAAAATTCTCTTTTTCATAGTTTTTTGCCCTCCCAAAAAATTTTCAAGAAACTATTTTCTTGTTGGGTCTAGATTACCATGATATTTTCGAAAACACCATGCAGATAACTCGTGAAAAAGTTATTTTTTTTATTATAAATCCTCTAAGAGTTGATTTTTTTATTTTGTAAGTTGGATTTTTTATTTTTTGTTTGCAGCTTCCTCCGGAAGTTCCTCCATACAAGGAAGTATCACCTGTACCGTGGTTCCTTCGCCGTAGATACTTTGTACGTTAATTCCGTACTCTTCTCCGAAATTTAATCGGATTCTCTCATTTACATTATATAAGCCGTAAATATCCTTTCCGGTAAGAACCTTTTTCTGAATGCCGTCATTCACCTGCCATAAACGTTCTTTACTGATGCCGATGCCGTCATCCGCAATTTCAATAACCAGCTTCTGCTCCTTCTTTTCACCCCGGATTCTGATTTTTCCGGAGCCACGTTTGTTCTTAATGCCGTGATACAGGGCATTTTCTACCAACGGCTGGATGGTAATTTTCGGAATCAGATACTTGTCCAGCTCCTCCGGCATGTCAATTTCGTAATTTAAAATATCCTGATACCGCACCTGCTGGATTTCCAGATAGCTGCGGACATGCAGGACTTCTTCCTTTAAAGGAATAATATCCTTACCACGGTTTAAGGAAGTCCGGAAAAACTCCGACAGACTCCTTACCATGCTCACTACTTTTTTCTGTTCTCCCGCCTCTGCCAGCCAGATGATGGCATCCAGGGTATTATAAAGGAAGTGCGGATTTATCTGTGACTGCAACAGTTCAAATTCTGCCTTGCGCAGACGTACCTGTTCTTTGGTTACCTGCTCCAACAGTCCGTTAATTTTATCAATCATGGTGTTGAGGGAGGCACTTAAAACTCCTACCTCATCACCGGTCTGTACATCCGAACGGACCTTCAGGTTACCCTCTGCCACCTGCTCGGTTACCTCGTTTAATTTCTGCAAAGGCCTTGTAATACTCCTTGGAATCTGATAGGAAAGAAAGATGGTCAGCCCCAAAACAAGTACGAAGGCACTTACAGAAATCAGTATCAGCTTCTCAAAAAATTGCTGATATTCCCGATGCGTCTGCTGCATCTCGCCCGTTTCAAAGGAAATGTACTGGAAGATGGTCTCTCTGATTAAGGAGGTTACAATCTGGATATCGTTTTCCCATATTTCCATGTTCGCCTCATAACGGTTACCCTGCTGCAGGTTTTCGATGATTCTGTTTGTGTAAATCTCCAGATTGTCCAGATATTTTTTTGCGCTGGCAAGACGCTTTAAATTTTCTTTGGAGTCCGTCAGTTCCTCCAAACCGGTTACAATCCGCTTTGCCTCCCGGAGCATTTCATCCAGTTTGGATTCCTCTATAGATTTGTTCTCTACAATTAAAAGATACGCTTCATAGTCAAAATCCTTTTTGAAATCCAAACTGAACTCACTGGCCATTACCGTAGAACTTATCATGTCCTCATGACTACGGTTACCGTTCCAGAAATTATAAAAGCAGAATACCACAAACAAGGCAATCGGCACTAAAAGCATCAGATAGGAATATCTGATTTTAGTTGCCAATGCTGCATCACGATACAAATTCCGAAGCTTTTTTATCATTTATTCTTCACCTTCCGCACCTTTTCTTCCCCGGTACTGGGTTGGGGTCACCCCCTGGGTTTTCTTAAACAGATAGGAAAAATAGTGCGGGTCCTTGTAGCCTACCTCCAGGCTGATTTCACTGCTTCTTTTTCCTGTACTGCGAAGTAACTCTTTTGCTTTATTCATACGGTAATCCGTCAGATATTTAATGAAGGTCTGTCCGGTTTGCTGGCTGAAAATCATGCTCAGGTGATTTGGAGAAAAATTCACATAGGAAGCCAGAAGATTCAAGGAAAGCTCCTCTTCCTCATAGTGCTCCTCGATATACTTTTTCACCTGCTCCACCACCGTTCCGTAACGGTTGCTGGCACTCTTTTCCCGCAGTTCCATCGCGGTTTCCATAATCCGGGTAACGTATTCCACTGCATTATCCCGGCTCTGCACCATCTCTGCGTTTACATCAAAGGCGGAAATCTCCTCACGTCCAATCTGCAATTCCTCCAGGAAAGAGGCCACGCAAAAGTATACGTCCATTACTATGTACTGCCGGAAAATCGTGGAATTCATAGCGGTATTACCCTGTTTTTTAAAAAATTCATCCACGAAGTACACCACTTCTTCTTTGTTGCCCAGCTTTAAAAATTCCCTGACTCTATCGCTTTGCAGTTCCTTTAAATCGACGTTGTGGATGTCAAATTCTTCTCCCGGAAGATTCTGCTCCAAGGAATTACTGTCCAAAACACAGTTTTCCTTGGTAAGATATCGTTTTGCAAAGGCATGGCTGGCACTTTCAAAGGAAACCGGGAGCTCCCTGAGGCGGTTTACCGGCTTTCCGATACCACCAAAATAACGGTAACGGTCGTCACCGTCCAACTCCGCCTCTAAACCGGTGATGTACTTTTTCTGCAATACTTCCAGTTCTTCCACGGAATCCGCCTTAAAAATTAATGCCTTGCCCTCTAAGTTACGGTCAAAGGAAATAATGTACGGCTCGTCCACAAGAAATTTCAGCTTCTTTTCAATGGAAATCATGCGCTTGGAGTACTCCTCCGGCAAATGATTGGCGGACTGTACTTTGATGAGGACAATGTTATACCACAAAGCAGAGAGGTCTATTTTCATTTTCTCTGCCAGTTCTAACAGCTCCGGCATGGATTTGGAACCGGTAACCAGATACTGGAACAGTTCCTTTTTCTCCTCCCGGACATTTTCTTCCATTTCCTGGGCATACTTTTCCCGGATTTCCCGTTCTTTCTTTTTATCCTCTATTTTTTCCGCAATGTCTGCAATTTCTTTTAACAGCTCGTCACCGCTGATAGGCTTTAACAGATATTTTGCCACACCAAGAGAGATTGCCTCCTTGGCATACTCAAATTCTTCAAAGCCTGTTAGAATCACAATTTCCATCCACGGAAACTCTTTTTTGATTAAGCGGCTTAATTCCAGGCCGTCCATGAAAGGCATCCTGATATCCGTGATGACAATGTCCGGCTGCAGCTTCTGGATCATTGGATATGCCAGTTCGCCGTCTCCGGCTTCCCCACAGAATTCATATCCGTTGGCCTGCCAGTCCACATTCCTTTTTATACCTTCCCTTACGACAAATTCATCCTCTACCAAAAATACCTTTAACATGGATATCCTCTTCTTTCCTAAATAAAACCGCTTAACTCTTAAAATCTTATCTTAATGCAAAGCCCTTAAACTGCAGATTGCCAGTACCCTTGTAGGTAAAGTACAGCGCATGCACTCCGTTCAGTTCAACCGGCGCGGTGTACTCTTCCCAAATATTAGAAGAAATTACCGGAATTTCCGCCAGAACCTCGCCGTCCCATGCGGTACGTACTTCAAACACACCGTTGCAATAGCATCTTGCCCAAATGGCAATTTCCTTTACATCCTTACAATCAAAATATTTAAAACCGATAGTCACTGTGTTATGTACACCGGTAATATAACCGATTTCTTCGTCGCCGTCCCTGCCGTCCTGCACAATCTTTGGTGCAAATGGGTCGCCCACATACATGGACGGCTTTTCATAAAACAGGTTGCAGGCAATATACGCCGGATATTCACCCTTGCCCACCAGCGGACCGCCATTTAAACCGCAGGAGGTAATTTCTGCCTGCTTAACGGAGCCGTCATCCGCAATTTCGATTGGTTCGGCGCAGCCCTGACGGCTGTACCATGTGCCGTTGGTCTGACGGTGATAGAAAATGTACCACTGACCGTTAATTTCCACCATGCTTCCGTGATTGTTTGCACCGTAAGCCGTCGGCATATCTGCCGGCTTATAAGAATCAATATGTAAATCACTGTTACTTACAAGTACACCGCCGTATACAAAGCCTTCCGTCGGGCTCTTGCTGGTAGCATAGCAAAGCTCATGCATTACCACGGAGGAATACACAAAATAGTAGGTGTCGCCGTGCTTACGGATGGAAGCTGCCTCAAAATATTCGTGGCCTTCGAAGGAAGTACCCTTACCATATTCGCAGCCCGGAGCCACTCTCTTTGGAGCCTCCTTGATGGTTAACATATCCGGACCCAGTACGGTTACAAAAGCACCGGTTCTGGACTTGTCGCCCCGTCCGCAGAAGCCGGTGTAAAGATAGGTATTCTCACCTTCGGTCAATACACCCGGGTCAAACTGCGGTTCATCCCCCGGCTTGTCCCCAAGGCGGGTACCGTCTTCATAATGTACATAGCCTAAGAACTCGTACTTTCCTGCCGGTGTATCACATACCGCAACAGAAACCACGCTTACTTTATCTAAACAATAATACAAATAATATCTGCCGTCAGGACCTACGGTTACGTCCGGAGCATATAAACACATGTTGCCTCTCTTATTAAACGGGTCGGCGGTTTTTGGATAAATAACGCCCTCATAGCGCCAGTCACCCAGGTTGTCTACCGGTGCAGACCAGCACACATAGTCTCCGAGACAAAATACATGTCCATTGGATAAATCATGGGAACCGTATACGTAAACCCTGTCCCCAAATACATAAGGTTCGCCGTCCGGAATATACTCCCAGGATGGTAAATATGGATTAAATGCCTGCTTTTTCTGTAACATAGTCTTCTTCTCCTTTTTCTATTGATTACTCGCCGGACTTTTTACCTTGCAATTTTGTTTTAATCTGACAGGTTTTATCCTGACAGTTGGCACACCTTAGTGTCTGGTTGGAACCGCTCCAAAACCGCTGCGGATGCTTTGCATATACAATTTCCCAGTGAATCAATACCACCAGGGAGGTAAAAAACAGACTCCAGCTGTAAAAGTTCTGAATAAACAGCATTGGGGTAAACATCATAAAATGACCCCAGTCATAAATTCTGCAATTGACACAGCATTTGTTTTTCATGATGCCGGTCTGGAACGGGCAGAAAAACAAAATACAGATGTAATCACTTAAGAAATAAAATACGGTCAACATTAAAAGATCTGCCACATCCAGAAAATTAAACAAATACAGCAGACCTACCACCGCATTGCCGGACAGCCAGATTAACATAATTTTCCACGCTTTAATGTTCTGGTCCTGTACAAATTTCATTAATTCCACTTCGGAGTAGCCGGAAACCTCTACATAGGTTTCCTTTTTGTTTTTGCGGAGCGCCATGGAAAGGCTCTCTGTCGGAAACAGATGCAGCAGCATGATTCCCATAAACATAGCCCACAAAAGATGCAGCGGAGTCAATTCAAACTCCGTCATGTATAATGGCAGAAACGGATACTTTAAAATTTCAATAATCCACTCTTTTTTTGTTAAATATAGAAAGAAAACACAAATAAAAACGGTGAGACGCATGATAAATTTAATATAATACCGGTACATCATCGCGGTTTTAATAATTCCTTTTAACATGCGGTCTCACCTATTACCTTTCCTGTTGCACTTTTTTCAAAGAACAGGACGTTTTTCGATTATTCCTCGAAGCCTGCCAGCTCCTTAACTTGTATTGCCCCATAAAAAGAATACTTTGGCAAATACATGGAATTAAACAGCAATGGATTACGTTCTGCCCTCCATGACAGTTTATCAGCAAATCCCCAGAAGGTCAAGGCATCCATCTTAACTGTACCTGCATCCACACGGTCAAACAAGCCGTTGATTAAGTTATAGTAAAAACGGCCCTGCTCACGAAGTACCTCGTCGGAACCGTACTTGATATTCTGCCAGGTACCAAGGCTTACATCCAGCTCGGTTAAGTTAATCTTAATACCGAGTGTACTGAGCTTGTCAACAGTGGCAAAATAGTCTTCCAGACTGTCCTCCGTATACAGATGGGCCTGGAAACCGATACCGTCAATTAAGTATTCACCGTTTTCATCCTTTAAGGTCTGCACAAAATTGTACAGTGCTTCCGGCTTATTCTGAATCTGCTCGTTAAAGTCATTGTAATATAAATCTATATAGTCCGGTGCGTATTTATCTGCAAAATAGAAGGCATGCCACAAATAATCATCACCGATGGTCTGAAGCCACATGCTCTCCGGTCTCATAGTACCATTGTCAATCCACGCTTCATTCACCACGTCGTACGCATAGAACATTTCCAGATAACCAAGACGTTCCAACAGTTCAAAGGTCTGTTTGATATAGCTTTCCATGCGGGCCAGCATTACATCGCGGCTTGCCCGCGGCTTACTTGTATCAAAGCCTTCGTGGAAAATCCAGTTTGGTGTCTGGCTGTGCCAGATTAAGGTGTGTCCACGCACTGCCATACCATTTGTCTTACACCACTCTAACATTTCCAAGGTATTGTTATTAAACTTAACAACAATATCTCCGGCAGCAATACTTTCCTGCTGGTTTAAAATCGCATCCGGCTTTAACTCATTTTCGAAGGTGATGCTGTTAAAGTGCTGCTTCATCATCTGGTCGGTCTTCTTTGTTGTCATCATATGATAGGACATACAAGTGCCGGCCTTCATGTTATGCTCTGCAAAAACCTCTTTGATAGCAGGTACCGGAGTTGGCTTTGGTGTAGCCGTTGGTTTTGGTGTGTTGGTCGGAGCCGGTGTAGCTGTTGGTTCCGGCGTGGCTGTTGGTTCGGTTGTTACAGTAGGTGCTTCTGTCGGATTTACCGGGTCCTGTGTGTTTTTTGTGCCACAAGCAGCTGCAAAGCAGACAAAAAGCACTAATAATAAGCCCCAAATTCGTTTCATTAATATATTCTCCTTTCGTTTTCGAAAATTCGGTTCTGTTTGCATTATAAACACAAACTGTCTGACTTCGCATTTCATTTTTTGTGAATCTTTGTGCACCTTTTGCGCTTTGCACTGAAACGTTGTAATTTGGCAAAAAATAAAGAATGTTGAGCAATATTTCGTTGGTGAAATAAAAAAACTTGCAGTAATATGAACGTAGAAGGCTTAGTCGAAAGGAGGATTATATCATGAAAAAGAAGATTGCTGTATTCGGTAACGGTTGGAGTGATGAATATCTTAAAATGGTTCTTCAGGGAATCCAGAACCGGGCTGCCGCAGGCAATGTTGATATATACTCTTTCATAAACTACTCCTCCGGTGCAGAAGAAAACCCTGACAATTACGGGGAAAAAAGTATTTATACCCTTCCGGAGCTTAGCATGTTTGATGGTGTTATTTTGCTTGCAAACACCATGAACCTTGCTTCCGAGCGCGAATACTTCACCCGCAAAGTTTTAGAACATCATATGCCGGCTGTCTGTCTGGAATATGCGTTGGATGGCATTCCTTGCCTCGGCACAGACACCTACTCCGGTGTATTTGAATTAACTTCTCATATTATAAAAGAACATAATGTCAAAAAAATAGTTTATATCAGCGGTCCTGCTGACAACTTAGAGAGCCGGTCCCGTATGCAGGCGGTAAATGATGCACTTGCTTCCATCGGTAAAGCACTGGCGCCGGAAGATATTATCTACGGCAACTGGTCTTATTATGACGCTCTGAATGTTGTTGAAGAATGGCTGAAAACCAACGAATTGCCGGATGCCTTTGTCTGTGCCAATGACGAAATGGCTTTGGGCACCTGCACTGCGCTTGATTTTCTCAACATCAAGATTCCGGAACAGGTTATTGTTACCGGTTGCGATTGTATCGCATTAAGCCAAAATATCTATCCGATATTATCCACCGTTGCACGAGACTGGGATAAATTAGGTTATGATGCCCTGGATTGGGTTCTCCGCCAAATTAACGGTGAACAGATATCCGGCACTACCATATATAACTCCACTCCGGTCTACGGAGAAAGCTGCGGCTGCAAAGTAAGCGATGAACGGGCACAAAACAGACGCCGTTCCATCATCGGTCAGCACCGGCAGCAAAAGGATAACACCATTTACGAATGGCATCTGCGCCAGTTAGATGACTTCATGACAAAAACCACCAGCATCCGGGATTTAAAAGACCATCTTGGTTGGAATTTTGGCTATAGTCATTCTTATGAAGGTAACAACTTTCTTCTCTGTGTGGTAGACACCTTTATAGAAAATGACATCCATAACGAATTCACTCCGGAAATGGATGTATATCTCCATTTTGAACATGAACAGGCACGCCCTTGCGGCAAGTTCCCAACAAAGGAGCTGCTGCCGGCTTTGGACGTAAACCCGGAAGAATCCAATTTTTATCTTTTCCTTCCGCTTCATGTGCAAAATGACCTTATCGGATATGTTGTCTTTATCAATCATCCGGATGTTATATACCGCACCGACGCCATGTACATGTGGACCCGCCATATCAGCCACAATCTGGAACGTGTACGCCAAAATGTCCGCATGAAGGAACTCAACAAAATGTTAACCGAGGTTTCCATGACCGACGCATTAACCGGTTTAAAAAACCGTGCCGGTTACGATTCCCTTGCTGTTCCTACTCTTCAGAGATGCCAGCGTGAAGGCAAACTGGGCACTATGATTTTTGCAGATATTAACCGTATGAAGCTTATTAATGACAAATACGGACACCTTCAGGGCGATTACGCTCTTTGCACTGTGGCAGAAGCCATCAAGCGCACCATGCCATCCGACTGGATTGCTGTCCGTTTTGGCGGCGATGAATTTATTATGGTGGGTGAATGCGCTTCCAAAGAGGAAGCAGAACAGTTAAAAGATACTTTATCAGTTAATCTGAATCTTATAAAGAAAGAACGGGATTTATGTTTCCCATTAACCGCCAGCTTTGGCGCCGTAGTTATGAATCCGGAAGAGGATTACAGTCTGGAAGAATACCTGCGAAAGGCAGACGAGGCCATGTATGTCATGAAGCAGAAGGCCCATGCCGAAGATTAAGAAATTATCCAATTATTTTTCATTTGCTCCTTTATAAAGCGGAAAAAGAGATGCTCCCAATAAGCATCTCTTTTTTCTTTATCTTCGATTTCTTTTATTTAGATGTTTAATAAATCGCTGTATACGCTGAGTGCGCCCTCAGTATTGTGTGCAAGCACCTTCTGTGCCAGAACCTTACCAAGCTGAACGCCTTCCTGGTCAAAGCTGTTGATGTTCCATACAAAGCCCTGATACATTACCTTGTTCTCGAAATGGGAAAGTAAAGCACCGAGGGATGCAGGTGTTAACTGCTCACCGATAATAATACTGGATGGACGGCCGCCTTCAAAATTCTTGTTACGGTTATCGTCTGCCTTACCGCAGGCAAATGCTACAATCTGAGCTGCAACATTAGCGCAAAGC
Source organism: Lachnospiraceae bacterium (assembly GCA_045593825.1). GTDB lineage: Bacteria > Bacillota > Clostridia > Lachnospirales > Lachnospiraceae > SIG299. The sequence goes on along the minus strand of JAZNXI010000046.1, from coordinate 6,297 downwards.
TTCTGCTGGCTGGTGCTGCCCTGGATTACAACGTCTGTACCCATCTGGCTGTTCTTGAAGCCAAGGAACTGGAGCGGACAAATATCGGTTCCCTGATGAAGGAGCTGATAGAAGGAATGCTGTCCGTTAGTACCAGGCTCACCAAAGATAACCGGACCTGTCACATAATTTACAGGCTCGCCGAAACGGTTTACACTCTTACCGTTGGATTCCATGTCTAACTGCTGTAAATGAGCAGGGAAACGGGAAAGCGCCTGGGAGTACGGAAGAACTGCTGTGTTTGGATAACCAAGCACGTTACGCTCATATACGCCGATTAAAGCATCCAGTAATGCCGGATTTTCTAAAATATTCTTGTTGGTTGCTGTCTTGTCTGCTGCAGCTGCACCATCTAAGAACTGTGCAAATACTTCAGGACCGAACGCTAAGGATAATACGGCACCGCCAACACCGCTGGTGGAGGAGAAACGTCCGCCGATAAAGTCATCCATGAAGAACGCTGCCAGATAGTCCTCACTCTTAGCAAGAGGGGAAGTTTCGCTGGTTACTGCAATCATATGCTTGGAAGCATCTAAACCTGCGTTCTTTAATGCATCCTTAACGAAAGATTCGTTGGTTAATGTTTCAAGTGTTGTACCGGACTTGGAAACAAGAACGAAGATAGCGTGTGCTACGTCAACACCTGCCAGTACGCCTGCTGCGTCGTCAGGGTCTACGTTGCTGATGAACTTTGCTTCCATCTTGAAGGTGTTGTTAACCTTTGCCCAGTTCTCTAAAGCAAGATACATGGCACGAGGACCTAAGTCGCTGCCGCCGATACCAATCTGAACTACGGTTGTGAACTTTTCGCCTGCTGCGTTGGTGATTTCACCGTTGTGTACCTTGTTTGCAAAGTCTGCAATCTTCTTCTGCTCATTTAAGTAGAACGCACGCTTATCGCCACCGTCTGCTACTACTGCGTTGCCAAGCTGGCCACGGGTCATGTGATGAAGCACCATACGCTTTTCACCGGTATTAATAACTTCACCGTTGTAAAGAGCTTCAAACTTTTCGGTTAACTGCATTTCTTCTGCTAAAGCTGCAAGCGCTGCAAGCACATTGTCATCTACCTGCTTTGCTGCATAGTTATATGCCATACCTTCTGCCATAGGAACGCTGTACTTCTTTACACGGGCAGCGCCGGATTCTCCGGACATTACTTCTGCCAAATTTACTTTTGCTACGCCCTTTAATGCTTCATAAGCTTTTACTGTGTCTAAATTATTCCAGGTAATCATATTGATTTTCCTCCTCATATTGTAAACTTCTTCCGATAGTTTTCATTCTCATAGATTATACTATGTAATTTCAGGAAATTCAAGGGTTTTAAAACATTGCAAAACTACCGATATATACATTATAATATAAACAGACAAAAAACAGGAAAAGGATGGTGTATTATGACCGGTCAGATAGAAAATTTCATTGCACAATACGAACAGGAAACCCGTTCCCAGGAGCTTAACGCCAACAAACGTATTATCAATGGCTTTGTCTGGGGTCTGGCTGTTATCGGCCTTTTGTGGGTTCTCTCCCTGGTAGGAGTTCTCACGGTGGATAAGCACATGGTTACCGCTGCTTTCCTGCTGGCCTTTGTTCTTTATATCCCAACCTTCTTTCTGATGAACACAGGGAAATTGGCACAAGGCTGGATGAAATACTATCTGTTGGCACAGCTTTGCATCATATGCGGCATCATTATGTCCATTCTTTCCTATCATACAGTGCTGCTGGGCATTTTCCCGCTGCTCTATGCCATCCAGTACCGGGAAAAGAAAATCATCTGGTTTACCTTCTCCGTCAGCCTGCTTGTTATCGCAGCTTCCGCATTCATCGGATATTATTTCGGAATTTGCGACCTGAATATTTTTCTGGAAGGGCATTACAACCACGGCGTTCATTTAAGCTCCGTTACGGAAGGCCTTCTGCTGATTCCTCTCAATGAAAATCCGGTTCTTTCCATTCTGCTGCACATGCTGCTTCCACAGGCAGTCATCCTGCTGCTTCTGGCCTTTATATTGCAGTATACGGTTATCAGTAATACCCGTGACTCCCTGCGTATCGCACAGCTTACTTATTATAAGGATACCGATACCAATACAAAGGTATATAACAAAAATAAATACGAAGAAATGATTACCAAATATTATCCCGGTGTGGACCGTCTGGCGGTTATCTTCTTCGACTTAAATAACTTGAAGAAAATCAACGACGAAATCGGCCACGCCATGGGCGACTACATTATTCAAAAGCTGGCAGCTGTGATTAACGAACAATCCGGCGATTTCCGCCGTGTATACCGCATCGGCGGCGACGAATTTGTCATGGTTCTGGAAAGTCCGTCCGCCGGAGAAGCCGAACTGATTATCGCGGCAGTAAAGGAAGCACTGGCCCTCCATAATGAAACCGGCCCGGTAGCCATTTCCACCGCTGCAGGCTTTGCCTACGGAAAGGGTTCCGACATTCTGGAGGTTATAAAAGAGGCGGATGAAAAAATGTACGAGAACAAGCATTTTATCAAGAACCGCGAGTAAAGGAACCGGCAGAAAATTAATTAAAAATTTTTATAAAATCCGCTTGACTTTGCTACACTAACGTGCTACAATAATTTCAATTTTTAGTTGATACAAATTGACTGTGACGGAATTATGCTTCTTTTCGGAGGGTTTCAGAGAGCCGGTGGTTGGTGCGAACCGGTACAGAAGAAAGAAAGCAGTCTCATTCCCGAGTTGACTCTGCGAAGAATTTTCATTTGTGTAGTGGAGTACGGTTGCCCCGTTACCGGCTTTGGACTTGAATACGAGTCCGAGAGAGACAGCACGTCGTGAGGCGTCTGTAAACAAGGTGGTACCGCGAATCGATTATTCGTCCTTGAGGCTTTTAAAGCTTCAAGGACTTTTTATTTTTCCAAAAACATAAGGAGGATTATTATGGACCAGATCAAAATCAGCGACATCACATTAAAACAGACAGGAAAAGATTTTTCCCTATCCTTTAGAGAAAAAATTGAGATTCCAAAGCTATTAGATAAATTAGATGTAACCGTAATCGAATTAGAAGGCATTACCCAGCCAAAGATTGATGCCCTGCGCATCAAATCCGTAGCTTCCACCGTAAAGAACAGCATCGTGGCTGTGCCGGTTGCTTTAAATAAAGAAAGCGTGGATGCCACCTGGAATGCTTTAAAAGAAGCAAAGAACCCAAGACTTCAGGTATTCGCTTCCGTAAGTCCGGTACAGATGGAATACTTATTCCACAAGAAGCCGGATGCCATGCTCAAAACCATCGAAGAAATCGTTTCCGCCTGCCGTGAAAAATGTGCAGACGTGGAATTTATTGCAGATGACGCCACAAGAAGCGACGCTGCTTTCCTTTATAAAGCAGTAAAGACCGCCATCGCAGCCGGTGCCGCAACCGTTACCGTATGCGATGCCACCGGTGCTATCCTGCCGGATGAGTTCGGTGCTTTCATCGATGACTTATACGCCAACGTAGAAGAATTAAAGAATGTAACCCTGGGCGTTGCCTGCCAGAACGACTTAGCCATGGCAGATGCCTGCGCCATTGCAGCTATCAAGCACGGTGCAAGGGAAATCAAGGCAGCCGCATACCAGATGAACAGTATTTCCTTACCGCATGTATCCAGATTACTGGCAGCCAAGGGCGAAACCTTCGGTGTGGCATGCAAGGTACGTACCGTAGAAATGAACCGCATCATCAAGCAGATTGCCTGGATGTGCGAAACTACCCGCAGCAAAAACTCTCCGTTTGACAACGGTGTTCAGGAAGTTACCGAAGACGTGGCTCTTACCGCAAACGACAACATGGAAACCGTATTAAAGGCAGTAGAATCCTTAGGCTACGATTTAAGCGAAGAAGACAGCGCCCAGGTTTGGGAAGCCTTCCAGCAGATTGCAGCAAGAAAGGACGTTATCTCCTCCAAGGAACTGGATACCATCGTTGCTTCCGCAGCCATGCAGGTTCCGGCTACCTACGTTTTAACAAACTACAGCATTACCGCCAGCAACACCGCTTCTTCCATGGCTCACATGAAGTTAGAAAAGAACGGTCAGACCTTAGAGGGCATTGCTCTTGGCGACGGTCCGGTGGATGCAGCCATCCTTGCTTTGGAAAATATCATCGGCTGCCACTACGAGCTGGATGATTTCCAGGTTCGTTCCGTTACCGAAGGCCGCGAAGCCATGGGTGAAACCATTGTAAAGCTCCGTTCGAACGGAAAGTTATATTCCGGCCGCGGAACCTCCACCGATATTGTTGGTTCCAGTATTTTAGCTTATATCAGTGCATTAAACAAGATTACATACGAGGAGGTTGAAGCGTAATGAAACTTTCCTTTTCCACCAGAGGCTGGGCCCATTTGTCCTGGGATGAATGGATGGAAGCAGCCATTTCCACAAAATTTGAAGGCATTGAAGTTTACAACTTACCGGGCCAGCCGGAATTAACCGAAAAGAGCGGCCCGTTTCATAAATACACCATGGCGGCAACCGTTCGCCAGTTAAAAGAAAAGAAGCTGTCCATTCCTTGTTTTGATACTTCCTACGATTTATCCGACGAGGAAAAGGATTTTATGCCAACCATCCGGGAACTGATTCAGATGGCAAAGCAGATGGAGGTTCCTTACGTTTCCGTCGTTGCCCTGCATGATAATGAAGAGCTGGTCCGCACCCGTCTGGCTGAGCTTGTAAAGGATGCAGAAAAAGCAAACGTAACTATCCTTGTAAAGACCAGCGGCATTTTTGCAGATACCGCAAGACTGCGCACCATGATGGACGATTTCGCCAGCGACTATCTGGCAGCCCTTTGGGATATCCATCATCCGTACCGTGACTACGACGAAAGCGCTGATACTACCATCAAAAACCTGGGTGCTTATGTAAAGCATGTGCACCTGCGTGACTCCGACGATAAGGACACCTACAACTTAATCGGCGAAGGTAATCTGCCGGTTGCCGACATGATGCGTGCCCTGTCCTCCATCGACTACGACGGTTTCATTTCCTTGGAGTGGAAAACCGAATGGATGGAAGACCTGCCGGTGTACGATGTAATCTTTACACACTTTGTAAACTACATGAGCCGCTTCGAAAAGACCCGGGGCAAAAAGAAAGCACTGTATCCGAACCACAACGGCACCGGCCAGTATGTATGGAAAAAGGATGAGTTAATCAACTTAACCTTCTCCCAGGTACTGGACCGCATGGTAGAGGAATTCCCTGACCAGTATGCATTTAAATATACTACCCTTGATTATGTCCGCACCTACGAAGAGTTCCGTGAGGACGTAGACCAGTTCGCCAAGGCTCTCATTTCCATGGGTGTTAAGGCAGGCTCCAAGGTTTCCATCTGGGCAACCAACGTTCCTGCATGGTACATTACTTTCTGGGCCGCAACCAAGATTGGTGCAGTTTTAGTTACCGTAAACACCGCATATAAGAGACACGAAGCAGACTACCTGTTCCGTCAGTCCGATACTCATACTCTGGTTATGGTGGAATCCTGTCTGGACTCCAACTACCGCGAAATCATCAACGAGATTTGTCCGGAAATTGCAACCACAAAGCCGGGTGAACCGTTACACTGTAAGAGACTTCCGTTCCTTCGTAACGTGATTACCGTCGGTTTTAAGCAGCCGGGCTGTTTAACCTTCGACGAGGCAATGGAAAGAGGAAATCTTGTTCCTCAGGCAGAATTAAACCGCATGGCAACCAAGGTTAAGCCGGAAGACGTTTGTAACATGCAGTACACCTCCGGAACCACCGGTTTCCCGAAGGGCGTAATGCTTACCCATTACAACGTAGTAAACAACGGTAAGTGTATCGGTGACCGCATGGGACTTTCCACCGCAGACCGTATGATGATTCAGGTACCGATGTTCCACTGCTTCGGCTTGGTACTTTCCATGACCGCATCCTTGACCCACGGTGCCACCGTTTGTCCGATGCCTTACTTCTCTGCAAAGTCCTCCCTGGCCTGCATTAACCAGGAACGCATCACCTGCTTCAACGGTGTGCCTACCATGTTTATTGCCATGTTCAACCATGAGGATTACAGAAAAACGGATTTCTCCTATATGCGTACCGGTATTATGGCCGGTGCCGGCTGTCCTCCGGAGCTGATGCGCCGTGCGGCAGACCCGAACGAAATGAATATGACCGGTATCGTCAGCGTATACGGCCAGACCGAATCTTCTCCGGGAAGTCGGAGGCCAAGCGGTCTTAGGAAGACAAGTTGCCC
>JAZNXI010000045.1:0-13240 GCA_045593825.1 Lachnospiraceae bacterium | reverse complement strand
GACATGGCTACGATCCGACTTAATTCTTCTACCGTATTGATGCCGGCTCTCTTTAAGCAGTTGTAAGAACGAACGGAAAGTTCAAGTTCATCAATGCTCATTTCAAGAACCTTTTCTTTTCCTTCATCTTCCTTAGCCACGATAATCTCAGCCTTCTGAGCATTTTCGGACAGGTTAATGAAAGAATCCAAATGTGCGCTAAGTACCTTTGCTGCAAGGCTTACTGCCTCGTCAGGAGCAAGAGTACCCTTTGTAAATACATCCAAAGTCAGCTTATCGAAGTCAGTAATCTGACCAACACGTGTATTTTCTACAGTTACATTTACACGCTCAACCGGTGTGTAGATAGAGTCAACAGCGATAACTCCGATTGGAAGCTCATCGTTCTTGTTCTTATCTGCGCTTGTGTATCCTCTGCCTGTGGTAATGATAAGTTCCATATACAGCTTGGAATCTGCGCCACCGTTTAATGTTGCAATCACCTGATCCTTATTGATGATTTCAATATCAGGATCAGCCTTAATATCAGCTGCAGTTACTACGCCTTCGCCCTCAAACTCGATATAAGCTGTTTTAGGCTCATTTGTCTCGCTTGTGTTCTTGATAGCCAGACTCTTAACGTTCATGATAATTTCAGTAACGTCTTCCTTTACGCCAGGAATGCCACTAAATTCATGAACCACGCCGTCAATCTTAACCTGACTAACAGCAGCACCCGGTAATGAAGAAAGCATAATTCTTCTTAAAGAATTACCTAACGTAATGCCATAGCCTCTTTCCAGTGGTTCTACAACAAAACGACCATATTTTTTATCTTCAGATATTTCAGCAATCTCAATTTTTGCCGGTTTAAAATCAAAATCAAACAAAGCGGACCCTCCTTTTTTTGGGCAATAGCACAATTTGCACTATAATATTATTTGGAATATAATTCGACGATAAGTGTTGGGTTTACAGGAACATCAATCACGTCTCTGGAAGGAATTTCAACAACCTTGCCTGTAAAGTTCTCATGATCAGCCTCTAACCAGGATGGAACTGTTCTTCCTTCTGTTACTTCGAAGATATCCTTATATCTCTGTGCGCCCTTGTTCTTACCCTTTTCGCAGATGGAGATTACATCTCCAGCCTTAACCTGGTAGGAAGGAATGTTTACGCACTTGCCGTTTACTAAAACGTGCTTATGACCAACGATCTGTCTAGCTTCCTTTCTGGTTCTTGCGTAACCAAGACGGAACATAACGTTGTCAAGTCTTAACTCAAGGAGAACTAACATGTTATCACCGGTAGTACCTTCCTTGATCTTCTGTGCCTTTTCAAAGTTGTTGCGGAAAGGCTTCTCTAATACGCCATAGATGAACTTAGCCTTCTGCTTTTCTCTTAACTGTAAGCCATATTCGCTTACCTTCTTGCCTGCTCTAGCGTTTGTTCTGTTGGACTTCTTGTTGATACCAAGAACCATAGGATCAACGCCAAGGGATCTACATCTCTTTAAAACTGGACCCATATCTCTAGCCATGATAATTTTACCTCCTTAATTAGACTCTTCTACGCTTTGGTGGGCGGCATCCGTTGTGAGGTACTGGAGTAACGTCCTTAATGCTTGTTACTTCGATACCGCATGCCTGAAGGGCACGGATAGCTGCTTCTCTACCGGAACCTGGTCCCTTAACCATTACGTCAACGGACTTTAAGTTGTGTGGTAAAGCTGCCTTAGCCGCAGTCTCAGCTGCCATCTGAGCAGCGTAAGGAGTGGACTTTCTGGAACCTCTGAATCCTAAACCGCCGGCACTTGCCCAGGAAAGAGCATTACCTTCGGCATCTGTTAATGTTACGATTGTATTGTTGAAAGAAGACTGAATGTGTGCCTGACCGTGGCCGACATTCTTCTTCACATGCTTCTTAGTTACTTTCTTTGCTGCAACCTTCTTAGCCATTTCGAAACCTCCTATTTATTATTTCTTCTTATTGGCAACCGTTCTTCTTGGGCCCTTTCTTGTTCTTGCGTTGTTCTTAGTCTTCTGACCACGAACAGGCAGACCCTTACGATGACGGATACCACGGTAGCAACCGATTTCCTGAAGTCTCTTAATGTTTAAAGCGATTTCTCTTCTTAAATCACCTTCTACAGTTACAGTTTCATCAATTACATCACGAATTCTAGCTACTTCTTCGTCTGTTAAGTCTCTAACACGAGTGTCAGGATTAACATTTGCCTGAGCAAGAATACGATTGGACGTTACTCTACCGATACCGTAGATGTAAGTAAGTCCGATTTCTACACGTTTCTCTCTTGGTAAGTCTACACCACTAATACGAGCCATGTGTATTGCACCTCCGTTAAAATGATAAAATAATGTTTCGCGATGCTTTGCACCACGTTTGTCCATCTTCCGCATGGCCTGCTGCCAAGGATATGAAGTGGACTCCAGCCGCTTTAAACCGTGACCGATTAACGGGATTGTTAATCCGAAAGCACTGCCCTTTGCAGTGTCTAAAGCACTTAGGTACTTCTGCGACAAGTCGCAATAACCAACAAGTATTAGATACATAGGCAAATTTATTCACCTACATACTTGTATCGTGTACCGCCGTACCCACGGTATCACAACAACCTCATGAGCTGAGGTTTTCCTGCAGGACGCTGCAGGCATCTGCCCTGTAATGCAGGCAGAACATTGTAACACAGAAAGCAGAACCAGTTTCTATATAAGTGCCTTTTCTTCATGATAATCAGAAAATCTTTTATTGATTTTCTGTTATAGACACTTTATGAAACGATTCTTCGGATTTTTAATATCCGAACATCGGTATTAGCCCTGTCTTTGCTTGTGTTTTGGGTTTTCGCAGATTACTCTGATGCTACCCTTTCTCTTAATGATTTTGCACTTTTCACAAATTGGTTTTACAGAAGATCTAACCTTCATTTCATTTCTCTCCTTTCGAAAAAAGTCCATTTATTATAATAGCACCAAATGAATAATTTGGCAAGTACTTTTTTTCACAATTTGATACTTTTTTCATTGTTTCTTCTATATTAATGTTTTTCATCAAAAAGGAGATGCTAAAAAGCATCCCCTTTGTCTAAGTTTACCCTAACTGCGCATCTCTCAGCGGCTTGTCCCAAAAGATTGTTCCGGAAATTTCTGCCGCCGCTGCATCTGCATGCTCTCTTAACTGCTCCATAAACACTGCTTCCTTTTTCTTGGAACGTCTGCCCTTGGCATTGTAAATCTCCTTGGACGCATAGGCATCATAGGAAATACCAAAATCCTCCGGGTCCCGGTGCGGGAAGAAGGATACTCCCACCTCGTACTTAATCATTCCACTGTCGGAGGTGGCGGTTAACGTTACAACTACGCCGTTGCGTTGCACGGTATTGAACATGCAGTCGGCTGCGAAATACTGTTTATATACGTCAATGACTTTCATTGCAAATTCCTCCTTACTGTGTAAATGCCGGTGTCCAGTACTGCTGGTTATAAATGTCGGTAAAACGGTATGTTACTCTTACCTTACCTTCACCCACATCCACGTTGCTGATTTCCATATTCTCAGTAACAACCATCTGTTCACCAAGGAAATAGCTGTCCTGATATTCACCTTCGTAGGAATAGTAGTCGCAGATGAAGTCCAAAGTATCACCAACGTTGATTTCTGTCAGTCCCTTTGCCACGGTTTCGGTCTCGCCCTCATTGTAAACCGGACGTGCCCCTGCAATGTAGCCGTAAGGATTTTCGTCATCAAACACCAGCATCAGTTCTACACGCTCGCCATTAAGTAATGCAGGTACATAGCCGGTAATGGTATAGTTAGTGCCGTCATCCACGGTGTCCATGTAATAATATGCCACCGGCTGGCCGTTAATAGCAAGCCAGGTGCGGTCGGTATCGCCGATTAAAGCACCGTTTTCATCAAAATCATATACATTATCTAAACCTAAGTCGATAAAGCCTTCCCCGTCATCGTAGAACATGTTAAGCTCCAGCGTATGTACCAGGCTCCACTGCTTTTCGCTAAGGGAAATCACTCTCTGACCGGCTGCATTTTCTGTCCACATCAGGTTTGCCGCATCGAAGTAGTTGTCGGATAAATACTGAGCCATAGCATCATCGCTCATGGCGCGTTCACTTAAGAAGTCTGTATTGGACTTATCAAAGCCAACCAGATTATTCAACTGACCGGATAAGAAGCTTCCAAGCATCTGGGAAACCATATCGGAACCACTGCTGCTTGTGCTTCCTGTCACACCACCAAGCAGACTTCCAAGTAAAGAAGGAAGCGCAGAACCTGTACCACCGGTTACCGACTGGCCGCTTACCTCCAGACTTGCAAATTCCTGGATACAACGGGCATATTCATCCCCCATACCGATGGCTTCGTAGGTTTCTACCATCTCGTCCACGGAAGAAGCCTTCTTATAAGGGAAGTAAATGGAAAGACCGTAAGCATTGGTCATATTGGAAGATGTTCTATTATATTTTACTGCACTAAGCAGTGCTTCTGCCAATCCCTTGCCTTCCTCTGTTCCCAGATTCTGCGCCAAGTGCGCCAGGTCAACTTGGTCGATGCCGTTGGACTGGGCAAATTCTCTTGTGTTATATCTTGCATCAGATACTGTTTTGTATTCGTTGTCATTAATTAACTCACTAGTGGACTTGGAAAATGCCGCAAGTTCTTCCGGTACTGTCATTTCCAGTTCTGCAAGGTCCACTACGGAAAGTGTTGTCTTCTGGCCCTGACACTTCTTAGCACATGTGTCCACGAAATCATCTACGATATTCTTACCGATTTCAATGGTTGGCATGGAAGTATTCTCACCAAGGGCAGTTAACCAATCGGTATAGTACCAGCCCACACCCGGTTCGGTTTCTTCGGATGCAATCATATAATCCGCATAAGGTGCCAACATAAGCGCAGTTTCCAGAGTCGCCATTAAGCAAGCGTCAAAACCGATAAAATCGAAGGTTACGTCTGCTTCCTTTAATGCCTGATTAATTTCTGCCAGATTCATGGAACCTGTTCTTGCAAATTTTTCATCGTAACCATAACCGCTGATGGAACCACCGCCGTGATCCCAGAAAATTAACATATTACGGTTGGCAGGGAACTTCTTGTCACAGTATTTAATGAAATCAACCAAGGTATCCTGATCGGTCATGGCAACACTGCCAGCATCCTTATCCAACACCTTTAACTTACCATCCACTACCTGATAAATCTGATTCACACTGCTGCTTACCACATTGTTCTTCCACTGTTTACAGCCGCCGGTATAAACAACGAGGTTTACATTATCCCCAAGGTCTGCACCCAGCATTTCCTGCAGGTCGGAGGTACCCATACCATACTTGGACTCCAAGTCGGTACCGCACATATACACCATAATGGTTACTTCATCTTTGCCTTTACCCTTAATGACCGTTCTCTTATCACGGGCAGCCGAATCAACCTTTGTATTTAATTTTCCTGTATTACCGGAAAGCTCCCAGCCGGAGCTTGTACTGCCGGAATTTAAGTTGCCGAGAACGCCGCCAAGACTGCCCAGGCTGCTAAGGTCTACGGAGCTGCCACCAACCAGGCTGCCAACCAAATCACCGATGCCGGAACCACTGCCCGAATCACCGGAGGTATCGGTGCTGATTAAACTTCCCACCAGGTCTCCGATTCCGCCGGAACCGCTTCCACTGTCAGAACCGCCACCAAGCAGACTTGTAAGTAAACCGGTTGCTCCGCCACCACCGCCGAGCAGTAAGACTACAATCAGAATAATTTTCAGCAAGCCGCCATTGCCGCCGGCACGGGTTGCTCTTCCTCCGCCGGAAGAAGTATTGTTTTCACTTCCGCCCATGGAAACGCCGGTACTTCCCACCGGACCGGTACCAAGGCCTTCGCCACGCTTCTTTACGCCTTTGCTGTTGCTTGTTACATTTTTCACTCTTCCTCTTGGTCTGTTTGTTGCCATGATTATTTCTCCCTTATAAGTAAAATGAATTGTATCTATTTTAACACCGGATTATTTTTTTGGCAATCATCTTGCCAACTGTTTTAAATAATCCTCATACCGCCTTGTCTTATTTTCAATATCTTCCTCAGTTACCCCATAATATCGGTGAACCGTCCGGAATACTTTTTTGAATTGCTTTACCGTTTTTGTTTTTCCGCTGGCGCCGCCACCGATATAGGCATATCGCTTTTCTATCAGAAGATGTTGTTCATCATCGCCAAGCTGCTTCTTAAACATCCGGAAGTCTATATCAAAGTCCTCCTTCGGCACTTGCAGCGCCACCTGTTTCTGCACCTCCACCGCGTCCATGAATTCCCTGATTTCTTCCTCGCTTTGGCCTTTCAGCTTTGGTCTTTCCCTATGTTCTCCCAAAAGTTCCGGCGCATGCTGTATCAAAAATCCTGCCCGCATTTCCCGGTACTCATGTTGATACACTTTCGACTCCTGCCCCAGTTCTTCAAAACCAAGACTTGTCTTTATGTACTCACACACCTCATCCGGCGTATGCGGATTTGCTTTCACTCTTTTTGCTACCCGGGCTTTCTTTTTATCAAACCGCCATCTTTGAAAACGCTGTTTCAGAGTTGGTTTGTGATTCTTGCCACCTATAACAAAATAGGAGGTCGGACCGTCCGGTTTGCCGATTTGTTTTTCTGCAGATGAATTCTCACTCATATCATTACTGCTCCTGACTTTTGATGGTTTCTTTTATTTTCTTTATGTTGTACTCCACCGGCAGTGTCCCATCCAAAATAAACACATCACACGGAAGCTTTTGCACACATTCTTCCAGTGATGCTTCTTCCCTGCCAGCCACAGCCTTTCGAAACTCTTTCTGTTGCTCATACATATCGCCACCCGGCAGTGCTCTTTTGCCAAATCGTTTTTCTTCTCTGTACTGAATACGTTCCAGCCGTTTCTCTAACGGAGCTTTCACCCAAAATGCATACTCGATACGGGAAAGAATTTCCTCACACCAGTTCATGTTAACGCCGGCAATAATAAAATCAGGATGTTCCTTAATATCTTTTAAAAGTGCTTCCTGCACCTCTGCTTTACTTCTTGAATTTGAATACGGAAGTTCCTCCGTATTGCCGGTATCAACTATCTCTGCATTTTCCAAAGCATTCTTTCTGGATTCCTTCTGCTCCGGAAAATAGTAATCTTCTACATCCATTTCATAATAATTCAATTCTTTTGCCAACGCATGTGTAAGAGTTGATTTTCCCGCACCGTTTAAGCCGAAGATTGCAATGCCCATAATTACCGCCTCCAAAAATATCTCTTTTTTAGTATACCAACTCTTTTTCCACTTCACAAGAAATATTTCAATGTACCTTTTGAAAAAACCGCCGCCCTCACACCAGACAAGATAAGTAACATAGTTTTATTTTTCTATAAAACAAAAGGACTGCGAAAGAGTATCTTGCTTTTTGAGATTTTAATATCCAAGTGTCCGACCTCTCAGCATACAGTTGTTCAGATAGGATGGACAAACGAAACTCTTTTCGTTTGTTCCAGACTAAATGAACGACTGTATGAGGAGGCAGGCGAACACGGATATCAAAACCTCAAAAAGCTTATTCTCTCGCAGTCCTACGCTTTCAGAAAAATAAAACTATCTTACTTGTCTCTCCAGATAATACGTCCCTTTGTTAAATCATATGGGGACAGTTCCAGAGTAACCTTATCACCAGGAACGATCTTGATGAAATTCATACGAAGCTTGCCACTGATATGTGCAAGGACCTTGTGGCCGTTTTCCAGTTCAACCTGGAACATTGCGTTTGGAAGCTTTTCTATTACGGTTCCTTCGATTTCTACTACATCTGCTTTAGACATGTAATCATCCTCCTATAAAAAACAAACTACTTTTTACGAATGGAGAGCAACTCAGGCTCACCCTCGGTAATCAACACTGTGTTCTCATAATGTGCGGACAAAGTTTCGTCCTCCGTTACAACAGTCCAGTCGTCATCCAGCCAGCAAACCTCCGGTCTGCCGATGTTAACCATTGGTTCGATAGCCAATGTCATGCCCGGAACAAGCTTCATGCCGCGTCTTCTCTGGTGGAAGTTTGGCACCTGCGGGTCTTCATGGAGTTCCTTTCCGATACCATGGCCGACTAAGTCGCGGACACAGGAATAACCGTGAGCCACAACATAATCTTCAATAGCTGCGGAAATATCATGAAGGTGGCAGCCTGCCTTGGCAAACTTAATACCTTCATAGAAACTCTGTTCTGTTACCTCCATAAGGCGCTTTGCCTCTGCGCTAACTTCACCTACTGCCCATGTTCTGGCAGCATCGGAATGATAACCCTTGTAAATTACACCGGCATCTAAGCTTACGATATCGCCATCGCGAAGAATACGCTTCTTATTTGGGATTCCGTGAACTACTTCATCATTTACGGAAACACAAATGGACGCCGGATATCCGTTGTAATTTAAGAAGGAAGGAATACATCCATAACTTTTGATGATTTCATATCCTTTTTTGTCGATGTCCATGGTCGAAATTCCCGGACGTACAAAATCTCTCAATTCTTCATGCACGATGGCAAGAATTCTGCCTGCCTCGCGCATCAGTTCAATTTCTTTTTCAGATTTAATCGTTACTGACATATTCTAGTCCTCTAAAATAGCGATAATTGCACCGAAAACTTCTTCCAGCGGAAGAGTTCCGTCAACTTCCTTTAAAATATTCTGTGTCTGATAATAATCAATCAGCGGCTGGGTCTGCTCATGATAAACATCCAGTCTCTTCTGTACGGTTTCCGGCTTATCGTCGGCACGAAGCACCAATTCACCGCCACAGGCATCACAAACGCCCTCAACCTTAGTTGGGTTGAACTTGATATGATAAGTTCCACCGCAAGTAAGGCAGGCACGTCTACCGGACATTCTGGTAACAATTGCTTCGTCCGGAACATCTACGTTAATGGCATAATCAACTGCATCCTGTTTGTCAGCCAAAGCCTTTGTTAAAGCTTCTGCCTGAGGAATAGTTCTTGGGAAACCGTCTAATACGTAACCGTTCTTACAATCATCATTGGTAAATCGGTCCATAATCAGCTCCAGTGTCAGTTCATCAGGAACTAACGCACCCTGATCCATGTAGGACTTTGCCTTCATGCCAAGTTCTGTCTGATTCTTAATATTTGCTCTAAAAATATCTCCGGTAGAGATATGTGGAATTCCGTACTTCTCAGCAATCTTCTTTGCCTGAGTACCCTTACCGGCACCCGGCGCACCAAGCATAATAATCTTCATTTGTAACCTCCCTATGGGTTATGTGTAAACAGTAAACCTGATTTTTTGCAAAAAAGGGTGGAGAACTAGCCCCACCCTTATCTGACTCAGTATGTTAACTATTCGTTGGACAAGAAGCCCTTATAATGACGCTCTCTCATCATGGTTTCTACCTGTCTGATGATTTCAAGAACAACACCAACAATAATGATGATGGATGTTCCACCGAAGCTTACCTGTGCACTGAATGCACCTGCAAAGAAAATCGGAATAATAGAAATAATCGCCAGGCATACTGCACCAATCAGGATGATGTAGTTTAATACCTTGGATAAGTATTCAGTTGTTGGTCTGCCCGGACGGATACCAGGAATGAAACCACCCTGCTTCTTTAAGTTGTTTGCAACTTCCATTGGGTTGAAAGTAACCGATGTATAGAAGTATGCAAAGAAAATTAACAGTGCAAGGTAAATTAAAAGACCAAGTGTGTACTTGAATTCGCCCCAGTTTTCAAAATTGCACCAATTCTGCTGGTTCATAAGATATAAGAACTTTTCCCAAGCAGTGCCTCTCTTACCATATACGCCGAAGAGAGAAGATACAATAATTGGAGTCTGCATCAGGGAGCTTGCAAAGATTACAGGAATAACGCCTGCGGTGTTAACCTTGAGCGGAATATGGGAAGACTGACCGCCTACCATCTTTCTACCCTGCATCTTCTTAGCATACTGAACGCTGATCTTTCTGGTTGCGTCCTGTAAAAGAACTACAAGTACTACTAAAAGAACTACTACAGCGATAATAATTACTGCAGCGATAACTGCCTTAACTACGTTGTCAGCACCAACGATAAACTGGTTGTATAAACCTGTGAAATCGCTTGGTAAACTTGCAACGATGTTGATTAAGAGGATTACAGAGATACCGTTGCCGATTCCCTTTTCTGTAATCTGCTCACCTAACCACATAAGGAATGCAGAACCTGCTGTGAAGGAAGCTGTGATAACGAGGATCTGAAGGAACAGGTTGCCTTCTTCAAGAAGACCACTGTTGTTAAATCCGATAGTCATCATAACAGATTCAAATACAGCAAGACCGATTGTTACGTATCTTGTCCACTCTGCAATCTTCTTTCTGCCGGACTCGCCATCCTTCTGCATTTCTTCTAACTTCGGAATAGCGATAGTTAAAAGCTGCATAATAATGGAGGATGTAATGTATGGAGAAATGTTCAGTGCAAAAATGGACATCTGAGAGAAGGAACCACCAGTAAGGGTGTTAAGGAAACCGAAACCGGTCTGCATTGTCATCCAATACTGGAAGTATTCTCTGTCAACTTCCGGTACCGGAAGCTGACAGCCAATTCTTACGATAACTAAACAAAGAAGTGTAAACAGTAACTTACTTCTTACGTCCTTGATCTTAAGAGCATTTCTGAATGTTTTAAACATTTAGATCACCTCTGCTTTTCCACCAAGAGCCTGAATCTTTTCAACAGCACTTGCGCTGAAAGCATTTAACTTAACATCAAGCTTCTTAGTAAGTTCTCCGTTTCCAAGAACCTTAACGCCATCGCGTGGGTTCTTAACGATTCCCATGTTCACTAAGGATTCTACAGTTACTTCTGCGCCATCCTCGAATCTGTTTAATGTATCAAGATTAATTGTTGCGATAATCTTAGTGTTTCTGTTGTGGAAACCTCTCTTAGGAAGTCTTCTGTATAAAGGCATCTGACCACCTTCGAAGCCGATTCTGGTAGCACCGGAACGAGCCTTCTGACCCTTGTGACCCTTACCTGCGGTCTTACCGTTACCGGATCCGTGACCACGACCTCTTCTGAAGTTCTGGCTATGCTTAGAACCATCTGCTGGTCTTAATTCTGATAAATTCATCGTGCGCACCTCCTTGCCTCGTTTTAAATTTCTTCAACCTTTACTAAATGTCTAATCTGCTGAATCTGTCCCTTTGTAGCATCGTTGTTCTTCTTAACTACGGACTGACCGATCTTCTTGAGACCTAAAGCAGCTACAGTTAACTTATGCTTAGGAATAGCACCGATAGTAGACTTTACTAAAGTAATCTTTAAATTCTCTGCCATTTTTCTTACCCCTTTCAAATTAGCCTAACTGCTCTACGGAAATACCACGAAGTGCAGCTACTTCCTCAGGAGTCTTTAACTGGCCTAAACCGTTGATAGTTGCAAGAACAACGTTCTGCTTGTTGTTGGAACCAAGAGACTTTGTACGGATGTTCTTGAAACCAGCTAACTCGAGAACCATACGAGCAGGACCACCGGCGATGATACCAGTACCTTCTGGACTCTTCTTTAAAAGTACGCTTGCGCTACCGAACTTACCGATGAAATCATGTGGAACACTACCGTTCTCATCGAGAGGTAATGTAATCATCTTCTTGATAGCGTCTTCCTTAGCCTTACGAATAGCTTCCGGAACTTCGGCAGCCTTTCCGAGACCTGCACCTACGTGACCGTTCTTGTCACCAACTACTACTAATGCAGCAAATCTCATCTTACGTCCACCCTTAACAGTCTTGGATACACGCTTAATATTGACTACCTTATCTTCTAACTCTAACTTGCTAGCGTCAATGATAGAATGTTTCATTGTTTCTCCTCCTTACTTAGAATTCGAGACCAGCTTCTCTTGCTGCCTCTGCTAATGCCTTAATCTTACCCTGGTATACAAAACCGCCTCTGTCAAATACAACAGTCTTGATGCCCTTGTCTAATGCTTTCTTGGCAATTACAGTTCCTAAGTAAGCTGCTGCTGCAACATCATTGGTATGCTCAAGCTCAGCCTTAACATCCTTTTCTAATGTGGATGCAGCTACTAATGTGTTACCTACTGTATCATCAATGATCTGTGCATACATATGATTGTTACTTCTGAATACAGCTAAACGTGGTCTTTCAGGTGTACCGGAGAAACGATTGCGGATCTTCATGTGCTTCTTTACGCGATTTGCGCTTCTAGATTCTTTGCTTACCATTTTAATTCACTCCTCCCTTATTTCTTACCTGTCTTACCGACTTTACGTCTGATAACTTCGTCAGCATACTTGATACCCTTGCCCTTATAAGGTTCAGGTCTTCTCTTATCTCTGATTTCTGCTGCGTACTGACCAACTTTTTCTTTATCAATACCCTTAACGGTAATCTTGTTCTGACCGTCTAATACGGTTTCAACGCCTTCAGGATCGATCATAACTACCGGATGAGAATAACCGAGAGTTAATGTAAGTTCCTTGCCGGACTTAGCTGCTCTGTAACCAACACCGTTTACTTCAAGAACCTTTTCGTAACCGTTAGTTACACCAACAACCATGTTGTTGATAAGAGTTCTTGTAAGACCGTGTAAAGACTTCATTCTCTTTAAATCGTTTGGTCTTGTTACAACAACTTCAGAACCTTCTACCTTGATTTCCATTTCTGGTGCTAATACTCTTTCAAGAGTACCCTTAGGTCCCTTAACGGTAACCTTATTATTTTCTGCCACTTCTACAGTTACACCTGCAGGAATAGCGATTGGCATCTTACCTATACGTGACATGCCCGTACCTCCTATAATAAATAAACAATTTAGTTGTTAATTACCAAATGAATGCTAAAACTTCGCCACCAACGTTAAGAGCTCTTGCTTCCTTATCGGTTAAGATACCCTTGTTTGTGGAGATGATAGCAATACCGAGACCGCCAAGTACTCTTGGAAGCTCATCCTTGCTAGCGTAAACACGAAGACCTGGCTTGGAGATTCTCTTTAAACCTGTGATAATCTTCACGTTCTTATCCTTACCATACTTAAGTGTGATATGGAGATTCTTAGCTACGCCATCTTCAACGAGTTCATAGCCCTTGATGTAACCTTCCTTCACAAGGATGTCTGCGATAGCAATCTTCATCTTGGAAGCTGGAACATCTACTGTATCATGCTTTGCAGTGTTTGCATTACGGATTCTTGTG
>JAZNXI010000044.1:0-6703 GCA_045593825.1 Lachnospiraceae bacterium | reverse complement strand
CTAGCTCAGTTGGTAGAGCACCTGACTCTTAATCAGGGTGTCCAGGGTTCGAGCCCCTGGAGATGCACTAAAAAAGGGTTCTCAGTAATGAGAGCCCTTCTTTTTTTTCACACAATGCGCATTTTTCTACTGATCTAACTGCTGCTTTTTCTTTGCAATGGATATTGTGCGTTCTCTGTCACCCGGTGCCTGGCACATAATTTCCACAACGTCATCATTTTCCATGACATTGCTGACCTCATACCACTTTGCAGATTCATCCAGATAAAATGCTTCCTCGCCGGTATGGCCGGACCAAAGGGTACGGCTGCCTCCGGTAAGCCAAAGAGGGCTAAGCACTATGGCAAAAATAGAAAGATAGCTGGCTTTGTAAATCGTAACTGCCGCAGACAGATACACCAGACTGCACACATAATAAACTACAATGGCAATAAGCTGCCGCCAGAATTTCATGTCAAAGGTGCGGCATTTCAAATGCGTATACTTATATCTGCAATACAACTGCGCTCCCACTTTCATCTCACCGTATGCCAGCGCCAGAACTGCAAGTACTCCTAAAAACGGGTCAAGATAGCTTGCGGTATCCGGATGACGTACCTTTCCGTAACCACATAATAAAAAGAAAATAATATTAAAGGCGGCCGCCGCAAAAAAGAGCAAAGGTTTTGTTGTTTTTTTCATAAATTACTCTCCTTCTGTTATTTTGACATAAATTCCACCTGCATTAGCCATGGCGACATCTCGCTTTCATCCAGCTTGGAACCGGTACCTCCATCAATCGTTAACCTAATAATGTAATTTCCGTCTGCAGATGGAATCTCCACCGTGTATATTCCATTATCATCCCCAACAAACTCGTACTTACACCAGGTATATTCCGGAAACACCAAATCTGCCGGTGGATCAATAATATTATCTCCCGTCAGAACTCCTCTGGCATATTCCATCATCAAAATCTCTGTAAATCGTTCTAACTCAATCGGATTATCATATTGCACCGAAGGCGCTTTTGTTGGCTTCGGAGTTTCTGTTGCTTTCGGTTTCTCTGTTGGCTTCGGAGTCTCACCCATTGCCTCCTGTTCTTCTCCTATAGTGCCTGCCGAATCCTCCACATCCGCCACAGATGTTCCACAGGCAGCCATAGACAGCGCAATCAATAAGCATCCCATACATTTACTCCACAGCTGTACCTTTTTCATTCTTTAATTCCTCCTGCTTTCTTTTTTCTTTAAATTCATAATACCAAATTTAATCATATTCTTCTATAGTTGATTTATTTTTTATAAAAATTGTCAGGTATGAATTCTAAAGTCCTTGGAACACTAAGAAAAGAAAGCATATCCTCTTGGTTTTTTCAGAAAGGAGACCTTCTTCATGGAATACAAACAAGAAAATTACGAACCTGTCATAAATTTCAGGAAGAACAGACCACAGATGCAGGTAACGCACGCAGAACGTGAAGAATTATATGAAAAGGCATTTTTTTCCGAAGAAGAAATCTCTCACAGTGAATATGCACTGAACACCACTACCTGGGACTAATTATACCGGAAAAATCCTTCCTTTCTATTGATTGGAAGGATTTTTCCTTTTATAATGCAACCAGCATTCAAATTTTCCTGTTTATTAAGGTGAAAGGAGGATTACCATGGAAGACAATCAAATCTTAGACCTGTTGCTTGACAGAAACGAGCAGGGATTGAAGGAACTGGAAACAAAATTCGGAACCAGACTAAAACACCTTGCCATGGGAATTCTTCCGGAAGAAGATGCTCTGGAATGTGTTAACGACACCTACCTTGCGGTATGGAACAGCATTCCGCCAAAGCGTCCGGAATTTCTATTTGCCTACACCGCAAAAATCTGTAGAAATCTGGCTTTAAATCGGTTGGAATGGGAAGGCGCGGCCAAACGGAATGCCATAGTTGTAGAGCTTTCCGAGGAGCTTTCGCAGTGCATCCCGGACACCTCTGCCACCATGGAGGGCCGGGAGCTTGCCCGGCAGATCAGCACATTTTTAAACACGCTGCCCGAAACCAAAAGGAATCTGTTTCTCAGGCGCTACTGGTACGGCGAATCCGTTAAAGAACTGGCAGCAGCCTTTGGCTATCGGGAAAGCAAAGTCAAAAGCATCTTATTCCGGCTTAGAAACCAATTATGGAAGGAATTGAAAAAGGAGGAACTAATATGACAGGAAAAGACGTATTAAAAGCAATGAATTATTTGGAAGATGAGATGGTAGAGCAGGTTGTGCGAACTTCCTCTGACGCTCAAGTTACAGAAATTACTCCGGTACATAACCGTAAATCTAAAATTGTTAATACTGCGTTGAAATGGGGCGCAGCTGCTGCCGCAGCTTTATTGTTTTTTGGCGGCGGCGTGGCTTACGCATCCAAATACGGCATTATCCGCACCAATCCGGGCTGGAGCAGTGGCTATCATGTGGATATCACCTCCCGCAGGGTAACGGAAGACGAATTCTCAGAAGAAGTCCGGGCGGTAAAGCAGGAGCTTTTGGAGGATATTGCCACCGCAGAGGATGCGGAAAACTCCCCTGCTTTTGGATGGATCCGGGACTTTAATACCGTGGAAGAAACCTTAGATTTCATCGGACATAGCGGAATGAAGCTTCCTGCTTTCCCGGGAACATTGGAACAGACCGGCGCTGTGGTTCTTGGAAACAACAAAGCCGACATTTTATATACGGAAGCCTTCGCCCGTTATACCTACGACCGCATCTGGGCAACCGGAAGCTGCCGTGTATATACCGATGCCTTTTCCTACACAACCGGCGGCGGCATCAAAGAAGATGGCCTGCAGTATGTGGATGAAACTTATGTTACCGCCACCGGCAAGGAAGCTTTTCTTGTAATGCCTACCGAGTATGCCGGAAACCATGGCATTCAGGGATATATAGTAGATGACAGCATAATTTATGAACTTTGGATTTCCGGATACGAGAAGGACACCGATTACATCATTCAACTTATGAAAGACTGGTTAGACCAATTCTAATCTAATTAACCTGCAATCAAACGGTATATCCACGCTAACACCGATATCACATACCGGTGCACCGGATAATACACATAGAAGAAGTACTTACTTCCTCTTCCCTTTTCTCCGTTGTAAAGGAGGATAAACGGAACTGCGAATATCATGTAGTACTGGGGATATCCCAGTACGGCACCAACGGAATTTCTCAAAAATTCTATATTGGAACCAAAGTAACAAAGGCAGCTGAACAATACAAGTACAGCTGCCTTGCCGTACTTATTCCCTGCAAAATACATAAGAATGCCCATGACAACAAACAGAATGGTATATTCTGCCGCCAGCGGACTGAGCACAAAGCTTCCTGCAAAATCCCGGATGGTCCACACCGTTTCCGGGGAAAGACCATACTTTGCATACGGGAATTCATAAATAAGCCAGACCATCAAATGCGGAATGCCTGTTGCCAAAATACCTGCAATTGCAAGGAGGCTCCGCTTCCATTGCTTCTCCTTAATTCCCCCGATAATTTGCTCTATCAAAATAATATACAACGCTGTATAAATGTAATCACACAGAATATTGCTCTGGGAAAAACGTCCGATACTGTCATGGAACAATAAATTGGTTACTGCCACAAAAAGCCCCGTACCGACTGCACCAAGATACAATCGTAGCAAAAACTTCTTCCTGTTCCTTGTATGCTTCACACTTTCCGTAAGCGCAAAGAAAAACAGCGGTGCCGCAATCCGCCCGATAATGCGCAGCGTATCAAAGTGCGCACCAAACACCGGAATTTCGAATCCATAGGCAGCCAAATGGTCAATAGTCATGAAAATAAGCGCTATCCATTTCATCTGGCTGATGGAAAGACCTCTACTCCGGCCGTCTGCACGCCCACAAATTTTTAATTTGTCCGCTAATCTCTTCATAGCTCCACAACCTCTCCGAATTTTCTTTACTGTTTGGATCATTTACAATGAATTTGTCGTCTTCTACGCCACGAAGCACAATAAAATGTCCCGCTGTTGTAAAATCCCCGGGCCCCATGATGCAGATAATCGGATTTCCCAACTCTAAATTTTTCTTCATGCGGTTTTCGTCCAGAGGAAGCTCCGTTACATCCAGGCCTAACGATTCTCCGCCCTCGGAAATCAGCGCCCACTTACTGCCGCTGCCCTTGGCATAATATCGGTGGTCTTCTGCAAAATCCGCCACATAGCGAGGTGTATAGGTGGCATCCTGCAAAAGGTACACCAGCACCATAGAAAGACAGGTAGGACCGCAGCCGGTAACTTTCATAACGTCACTGCCATAAATGGTGTAACCCCAGCGCTCGTCCCACTGAAAGAAAAGAGGCACGGTTTCACTGCCAAGATGCTCCGACAAATCAATTTCTACCGTTTCCCGGGGATGAAATATCGTGTTTAAGGCGGATTCACCTCCGTCATACCAAAGCTTATCCCCTAAATTTATGACTCCCACAATGGCAGCCGCCAACACAATAAAAGCCAAGGCCACAAATATATATTCCCAGATACCGCCTTTTCTTCTTTTCATAACAATACCCCCATATTTACTATGAGGGTATTGTAACGTCTTTTTTCTTTTTCTGTTTTAAGCTTGTCTGTCGATTTTCTTACGATTTTCTTAAGTTATCCACAGCGGACCTGTTTTCCGGGACAATTTTACACCGGAAGCACAATCCGGAATTCCGTTATGCCGTTGTTGCACACTGCCTCAATGCTGCCGTCGTGCAACTCCACAATCTGCTTTGCAATAGCAAGACCAAGGCCCGCGCCTCCGGTGGAGGACTGACGGGAAGAATCCAGGCGGTAAAACTTATCGAAAATATGGGCAAGCTTTTCCTGCGGAATATGGTCGCCCTTATTTTTGATATTCACCAAAATGCAGCCGTTGCCTTTTCTGGCAGAGCATACAATCTCTGTATTTGCATGACTGTAATTCACTGCATTCCGGAACAGGTTATCAAACACCCTTGCCAGCTTGTCCGCATCTGCTGAAAGCACCAGCTCCGGTTCAATCTCCTGCCTCGCTGTAATGTTTTTTTCCTCCATCATCGGGAAAAACTCATTGATAATCTGCACCAGAAGAATGGTCAGATTTACCGGGGTTTTGTAGGCCGGCAGGGTCTGATAATTCATTCGGGTAATGTCAAAAAATTCGTTAATCAACTGTTCCAAACGGTACGCCTTGTCTAAGGCAATGCCAATGTATTTTGCCCTCTGTTCCCTTGGCAGCTCCGGAGCTTCCTCTAACAGTGTCAAATATCCAACCACGGAGGTCAGGGGGGTTTTTAAGTCATGTGCAAGGTACACTACCAAATCGTTTTTTTGCTGTTCTGCCTGCAGGCGGGCCTGCTCGTTTTCCTTCAAACTGTATTTAAAGTCCTTAAGTTTTTGGCTGAACTCCAGCAATTCCTGCGGACAATTTTCTCCGAAGATTTCCGGCTCCTCTTCACAAATAGAACGGCTGGCCAGACTTAACAACCGGTTCAGTTTAAATACATACACCACAGACACTGCAATGATACCGATGCAATAAACAAAGAACACCGTCAGCTCCCGGTTATGGTTCAGTAAATAAAACATCTTTTTCGACAAATTTGCAGCCAAAAAATCCAAAACCACTCCATTAAATATCTTATCCATCACAAAAACCGAAGCGACACATATGGCGGTGTACACCACTACCCAGATTAAATACTTTTTTAAAATATTATTTTTCAACCTTATACCCCACTCCCCACACGGTCTTAATGATTCTCGGATTTCTGGCCGGCTCCTTCAGTTTCTCCCGGATGCGCCGGATATGTACCATTACCGTATTATTGCTGTCAAGATATGCTTCTTTCCATACAGTTTCAAATATTTTTTCGGAAGATACCACATTTCCTGCATTTTCACATAAAAGCCAGAGGATATCAAACTCTGTCGGCGTAAGAATTACCGCTTCCTCAAACAGGGTTACGGTGTGCTCCTGCTTGTTAATACAAAGGCCATGTCCTTCGAATACCTCCGTATTAACCTGCCCCATCACGGAATATCGCTGATAACGGCGCAGCTGGGCCTTTACCCTGGCTAACAGCTCCAGCGGGTTAAAGGGTTTTGTCACATAATCATCCGCTCCGATGGTAAGTCCCGTGATTTTATCTACGTCCTCCACCCGGGCGGTCAGCATAATAATGGGATAAGTGTATTTTTCCCTGATTCTTGCACACAGGGTAAATCCATCGACACCCGGCATCATGACATCCAGAATTGCCAGATCAATGTCATGATTTTTCTCTGCTTCCATTGCAGCCAGACGGGAATCATAAAACTTTAAAACCTCGTAGCCTTCATTTTTCAAAATGACTTCCACCAGGTCAGCAATTTCTTTTTCATCATCCACGATTAGTATACTCATAACTTAAGCCCCCGCATTATGTTTTGCACCTCATGTTTGTATCGTTACTTCTCCCGATACCATTATATCATACATTTCGACAAAATATCTTAAGTTTTTCTTACGAATCCCGGCATCTGTCTGTCCGCCTTCCTTCCCGTACTTAAGAATAAAATAACCCTAGAAATGCCTCACCATAAAAAAGCATTTCTAGGGTTATTTTCATTCGCTAACCTTTTACAGCACCGCCGGTTACACCTTCTACATAGTACTTCTGTAAGCACATGAAGAGAGTGGTAAT
>JAZNXI010000043.1:0-6795 GCA_045593825.1 Lachnospiraceae bacterium | reverse complement strand
TGTTATCGAGTACATGCCTGCACCAACTGATATCCCTGATATCAAGGGTACCGACATGGTTGGTAACGAAATCACAAGAAAGTCTTCCGATGAAGAGCCATTCGCAGCATTAGCATTTAAGATTATGGCTGACCCATTCGTAGGTAAGCTCGCATTCTTCCGTGTATACTCCGGAACAATGAACTCCGGTTCTTATGTATTAAACGCGACTAAGAATAAGAAGGAGCGTGTAGGACGTATCCTTCAGATGCATGCAAACAAGAGAGCTGAGCTTGACAAGGTTTACTCTGGTGATATTGCAGCTGCAGTTGGTTTCAAGGTAACAAGTACAGGTGACACAATCTGTGATGAAAAGTTCCCTGTAATCCTTGAGTCCATGGAATTCCCTGAACCGGTTATCGATATCGCTATCGAGCCTAAGACAAAGGCCGGTCAGGATAAGATGGGTGAAGCTTTAGCAAAGCTTGCTGAAGAAGACCCAACCTTCCGTGTTTCCACCAATGAAGAAACAGGTCAGACCATCATCGCTGGTATGGGTGAATTACATCTGGAAATCATCGTTGACCGTCTCCTTCGTGAATTCAAGGTAGAAGCTAACGTAGGTGCTCCTCAGGTAGCATATAAGGAAGGTATTACAAAGCCTGTTGACATCGACTCCAAGTACGCTAAGCAGTCCGGTGGTCGTGGTCAGTACGGTCATTGTAAGGTTAAGTTTGAGCCAATGGATGTTAACGGCGAGAAGGTATTCGAGTTCGAGAACACCGTAGTTGGTGGTGCTATTCCTAAGGAATACATCCCAGCGGTTCAGGCTGGTATTGAAGAAGCTATGAAGTGTGGTATCCTTGGCGGATATCCGGTTCTTGGTGTTAAGGCAAATTGTTGGGACGGTTCTTACCATGAAGTCGACTCCAACGAAATGGCCTTCAAGATTGCCGGTTCCATGGCGTTCAAGGAAGCTATGCAGAAGGCTGCTCCTGTACTCCTTGAGCCTATCATGAGAGTAGAAGTAACAGTTCCTGAAGAATACATGGGTGACGTTATCGGTGACGTAAGCTCCCGTCGTGGCCGTATCGAAGGTTCTGAAGATATCAATGGTTCCAAGTTAATCCGTGCATTCGTGCCACTGGCTGAAATGTTCGGTTACTCCACAACTCTTCGTTCCAAGACACAGGGTCGTGGTGCTTACTCCATGTTCTTCTCCACCTACGAGCAGGTGCCAAAGAGTGTTCAGGAAAAGGTTCTTGCAGCAAAGGGCAAGTAATCTATAAAAAAACTGTGATAAACAGTGAAAAAACCGCTTGAAAAAAACTCCATTATGAAATATAATGAGAGAGTATCTGGCGGAATAATAGGAATTCTGCCGCGGTCTGCGGCAAATAACCGCAGACTGCCGGAAAAATAGCATAAAATGCTTAAAAACAATTAGTATTTTTTTAAGGAGGACTTTGAAAAATGGCAAAGGCTAAATTCGAAAGAAGCAAACCACATTGTAACATCGGTACAATCGGTCACGTTGACCACGGTAAAACAACTTTAACAGCAGCTATTACTAAGACTCTTCATGAGAGACTTGGTACTGGTGAAGCAGTAGCATTCGAAAACATCGATAAGGCTCCAGAAGAAAGAGAAAGAGGTATCACTATCTCCACAGCTCACGTTGAGTATGAATCCAAGAACAGACACTACGCACACGTAGACTGCCCAGGACATGCTGACTACGTTAAGAACATGATCACTGGTGCTGCTCAGATGGACGGCGCTATCCTTGTAGTAGCAGCTACTGACGGTGTTATGGCTCAGACTAAGGAGCACATCCTTCTTTCCCGTCAGGTAGGTGTACCTTACATCGTAGTATTCATGAACAAGTGTGACATGGTAGACGACGCTGAAATTCTTGAGCTCGTTGAAATGGAAATCAGAGAATTATTAAATGAGTACGAATTCCCAGGCGATGACACTCCAGTTATCCAGGGTTCCGCTCTTCAGGCTCTTCAGGATCCAGCAGGTCCTTGGGGCGATAAGATTCTTGAACTCTTCGACGCAGTTGACAGCTGGATTCCAGATCCACAGAGAGAAACAGATAAGCCATTCCTTATGCCTGTAGAAGACGTATTCTCCATCACAGGTCGTGGTACTGTAGCAACTGGTAGAGTAGAGCGTGGTGTTCTTCATGTATCCGAAGAAGTTGAAATCGTTGGTGTTAAGGAAGAAACACGTAAGGTAGTTGTAACCGGTATCGAAATGTTCCGTAAGCTCCTTGACGAAGCTCAGGCTGGTGATAACATCGGTGCTCTCCTTCGTGGTGTTCAGAGAACTGAAATCGAAAGAGGTCAGGTTCTTTGTAAGCCAGGCAGCATCACATGCCACAAGAAGTTCACAGCTCAGGTTTACGTATTAACAAAGGATGAAGGTGGTCGTCATACTCCATTCTTCAACAACTATCGTCCACAGTTCTACTTCAGAACAACTGACGTTACCGGCGTATGTAACCTTCCAGAAGGCACAGAAATGTGTATGCCAGGCGATAACATCGAAATGAAGGTAGAACTCATCCACCCAATCGCTATGGAGCAGGGTCTTGGCTTCGCTATCCGTGAAGGTGGTAGAACAGTAGGTTCCGGTAAGGTAGCTACTATCATTGAGTAGTCGCGAAAGCAACGAGCTTAATGTAAAATAAAAATTTGTCCCGCGGGAGAGTTTCTCCCAGCGGGACTTTTTTTGTCGCTTTATGTTTATACGTTTGAACTTTAAATCAAAAAAGACTACAAAAGTAGAAGAAAGTACTTGTAACTTATAACAAATTGTGTTACCATTTAATTTGAGCTAGTTTCTATCACGGAGGATGTATGGGGCAGAATAATTTTATGGGAAACGACGGCCGAGGATGGTTGCTTTCTGTGTTTGAAGATGATTTAACCGGATTGCCAACCAAGGTACAACACAAATTGGAAGCAACAAAGATACTTGAGCAGCATTTGGGAAGGTATGCTTATGTGTCTTGCGATATTGCCGATGTTAAATATGTAAGCGAAATGTATGGGTATGCTTACGGAAATGTAGCATTAAAGCATATTGCGCGTGTGCTTTTGGACAACTTAAAACACGACGAGCTGGTCAGCAGAACTACTGGTGACCATTTCTGCATGCTGTTAAAGTATACTGATATAAAAAGTCTGGAAAGACGTATTTATGCCATGGCAGAACAGGCTTCGGTATTCCCTATTGATGAAATAGGAGGAACCCATAAAGCGGTGTTTAACTGTGGTGTATATCTGATTCAGGGCGGCGAAGATATTAATATGATTCGTGCCAGGGCAAATGCTGCACGAAAGAAAAACGAAGCAAGTTTTAAAACCCGGATTACTTTTTACAGTTCAGAAGATTTGGTTCATGAGCTGGAAACAAAGGAATTGGAATCTGATGTAGTCAGAGCACTCAGAGATCGTGAATTGGAAGTATATTTTCAGCCTAAATATGATATCAATACAGAAAAAATCAAAGGAGCAGAGGCGTTAATCCGCTGGAATCATCCTGAAAAGGGTATGCTTTCTCCGGGACGGTTTATTCCTGCCTGCGAGGCAAACGGTTTTGTATGCACCATTGATTTCTATGTATTGGAAGAAGTTTGCCGAAGTCTAAGAGAGTGGAAGGAAGAAAATAAGCAGCTAGTAAAGGTTTCTGTTAATTTCTCCAGAAGACATTTGGCAGAGCCGGATTTCGTTGATCGTCTGGTGGAGGCAGTCCGGTATTATGACTTAAGCCCGGCGGATTTGGAAATCGAATTGACAGAGAGTGTTGCTTACGATGAAATGGGAACCCTGCTTAAGGTAATGCATCAAATTAAAGAAGCCGGATTTGGTTTGTCTATGGATGACTTTGGTTCGGGATATTCTTCTTTATCGCTTTTGCGGGAAATGCCGGTGGATGTCTTAAAGTTGGACAAGGGCTTTTTGGATGGTTGTCACGGCAACGAAAAAGCCGATAGGGACAAGCGTATTCTTTACCATATTATTTCCATGGCCAAGGATCTGGAAATTACCGTATTGGCAGAAGGTGTGGAAACAGAGCAACAGAAGGAATTTCTGAAAGAAGTAAATTGTGATCTGATACAAGGATATTATTATGCAAAACCAATGGCAATAGACCGGTTTGCAACTTATTTAGAACAAATAGGAGCATAAAAAGAAGATCGGAAAATGTAACCGGTCTTCTTTTTTTGTAGAAAAATGTAGAAAAAGGAAAAATAAGCAAGAAAGAATGCGTAAGGAGTGGCCGGTTAGTTACTTGAACGAAATGTAAAAATATGGTAATTAATGCATATAGAAACAGACGAGAAGGGAGAGGATGGGATGAGACAAAGCAAAAAAATAATGCAGGCGGTTTTAACTGATGATTTAACCGGACTTCCAACAAAGGAACAGCATAAAGCAGAGGCAGTGACTATTTTAAAGAAAAAAGGAACCGGGGAAAAATATGCTTATGTAATGTGCGATATTGTAGATTTTAAATTGTTTAATGAAACCTATGGCTATGCCTATGGAAATGTAGCGTTAAAACATACTGCTGCAGTATGGATGTCTGCAATAAAAAAAGGTGAATTGCTGAGTCGTACAACCAGAGACCATTTTTGTATGCTGCTTCGTTATGTTCAGGAAGAAGAATTGAAGAGCAGGGTTTGGAATATGTTAGAAGAAGCAAGTGAATTCCCTGTGGATTTTAAGGGTGGACGGCATAAAGCTTCTTTCCGGTGTGGAATTTATCCCGTGGGAGACGGTGAAGATATAAATAGAATCCGTTCCAGGGCAGACATGGCAAGAAAAAGTTTGGAAGAATGCAGACAAAGTGCCATTGCGTTTTATGATGAAACGGATTTAGCAAAAGAGCTTGAAAAGCAGGAATTGGAACAGGGGTTAATACAGGCTGTGGAAGAAAAGGAGCTGGTAGTTTATTATCAGCCGAAATATGACATTTTATCGGAAAAGGTCAGTGGTGCAGAGGCACTTGTCCGGTGGAACCATCCTAAAAAAGGCATGATAACTCCGGCGGAATTTATTCCGTTGTGTGAAGAAACGGGTTTTATTTGTACACTGGATTTTTACGTTTTAGAAGAGGTTTGCAAATGGCTGAGCTTGCGTAAAAGGAGCGGAAAAAATTTGACAAAAATTTCTGTGAATTTTTCCAGGAAACATCTGCAGGATGAAGTTTTTGTGGACAAGCTTTCGGAAACGTTAAAGAAGTATCAGCTTACGCCGAAACTGATAGAGATAGAACTAACAGAAAACATTGCTTACAGTGAAATAGACAGAATGCTACAGGTGATGCACGAAATTAAAAAGGCCGGTTTTGGCCTTTCCATAGATGATTTTGGTACGGGATATTCCTCGCTGAATTTGCTTCGTGAAATGCCGGTGGATGTGCTGAAATTGGATAAAGGATTTCTGGATGATTGCTCCGGTGATGATTCGTCCAGAGAAAAGCGGATTATTGCCCATGTTATTTCCATGGCCAGAGATTTAGAAATAACCGTGCTGGCGGAAGGTGTGGAAACAGCCAGACAGAAGGAGTTTTTAAAGGAGTCCCATTGTGATCTGATACAAGGCTACTATTATGCAAAACCTATGCCGGTAGAGCAATTTACAGAATATCTGGAAGAACATCAGTGCATGGCCTGCAGCGGAAAGCAGTGGAAATACAGCCGGTATCCGAGAGTTACCAGAATACGGAGTAACAGGGCCGTTGCGGCAAGAATAGCCGGCAGCATCCGGATGAAAAATGGTGTGGTTGCTCCGGAGGTATAGGAAATATGCCAGGCGGCCAGTAGGACAAACAGGAGCAAATACGCAATTTTCATGGATTCAAACTTAATCCGCTTATAGCGGTATTTTTGGCAGAAGAGAGGAAATGATAAGTCGTTTTCTCTCTTTTCTTTTTGCTTGGAGAAAAACATAGTCTCTGTTACGGATGGCAGTACCGCCATGGTAAGAAGAATATAAAGCGGTGTAGGGGTACGATATTCTGTCAGTGCCAGTGCCAAAAAGCTAATGGCAAGCAATGCGGCAGTGCTATAGTAAGACAGGCGCAGGCCACAGAAGGCTGCAACTCTGGAAAAGGTGTGATTCATGTTATATATTCTCCTTGTGGGACATTTTTGGGCGGAATAGAGGTAAATTTCCATGTCCATACTTAAAATGATACCCTTGGAAAAAGAGTTTGTCAATTATTATGCATTTTTTCAAAATTTCCTTTGAAATATTGAGGAAATGAGTATATAATATATTTGGATATGCATACACAAAAATAAGTAGCATTTTTCATATAGACGTTTGAATTTTGAAAGGAGAAAGAGAATGTTCAGCAGTGATATCGGAATCGACTTAGGAACCGCAAGTGTACTTGTGTATATAAAAGGAAAGGGCGTTGTTTTAAAGGAGCCTTCTGTCGTGGCATTTGACCGTGACACAAACAAAATTAAGGCTATCGGTGAAGAGGCAAGACTTATGCTTGGTAGAACTCCGGGCAACATTGTGGCAGTGCGTCCGCTCCGTCAGGGTGTTATTTCTGACTACACCGTTACTGAAAAAATGTTAAAGTATTTTATCCAGAAGGCAGTGGGCCGTCAGCGTCTCCGTAAGCTGCGCATTAGTGTCTGCGTGCCAAGTGGTGTAACAGAAGTAGAAAAGAAGGCAGTAGAAGATGCAACTTACCAGGCAGGAGCTAAGGAAGTTGCCATTATCGAAGAACCAATCGCAGCGGCTATCGGTGCAGGCATCGATATCGCAAGACCATGCGGTAACA
>JAZNXI010000042.1:0-37146 GCA_045593825.1 Lachnospiraceae bacterium | reverse complement strand
GGTTGTGGCCTCCCTTTTTTTTGCCTTTTTACCCTCTCTGCGAAGACAACGAAATGTTTTTGTGTTCAGAGTAAGAAAATTATGCTATAATGTTTGTGGGATGAGTAACAAATTGTTGACTCGTACGGAGGAGAATAGTATGAACGCAAAATTAGTTGGATTTTTTAGCGGCTTTCCAACACGCCATTTTACAGATGATATTGCAAAAGTACTTAAAGATGAGTTAACTGTTCGTGACAGCCTTGTGTTTATCAGTACCTGGCCGGATAATTATGTGCAAAACGATGAGGATTCCGACGGAATGCATAACATGTTTGCTGAAAGAAATATGCCGTTTGCAAAGCATAGTGTGATTGATAACCGGACAGAAGCGGATGAGGCGGTTAGAATGATTCGCGAAGCATCCTGCATTTTCCTTATGGGTGGAAATGCAACCTTACAGTTTGATTTGATGCGCAGAAAGGGCATATTGGATGAGGTCCGCCAAAATAGTGCGGTAATCCTTGGCGTGAGTGCAGGCTCCATGAACATGGGAACGAAAGTTGTTGATATTTATGAATCCCTTACACCGTACGAAGGACTTGGATTTGCGGACCTTACCATAAAGGCGCATTATCCGTTGGAAGAAGACTTGTTACAAACGGTGAAGCAGGTATCTATGGAACTGCCGGTATGCCTCATGACAGATGAAAGTGCTATTTTTATGAAAAAAGATAGTGTAATGAAGATAGGGCAAATCTATCGGATGGTTAAGGGAGAGATAAGTGAGTTTACACAGGAGGAATGGTAATTTTATGTACTTAGGAAAAAGAACATTAAATTTTTAATATATTATTGATGCTATTTCTGTGATAGGATTAATTGCATTTTTGGTTGGTCCGGAACTATTTGTGAATACATCGGTAGGGGAGTTTATGCTGAAATACCGCGGATGGATGATATATCATTGTATTGTTTGCGGTTTGTTGACCGGATTGTTACAAAAGCTTCATGCAGAGATTTCTGTGGAGATAAAGAAGTTACAGGACTGGATTATTGCAGTAGAAAAGAAAGTAGAAGAGAAATAATAGGTAAAATTCCTGTGAATGCGTGCCAAAAATCTGAATTGCTACCCCTGGTTGCGGAATTGCTTACGGGTGTATATAGAGTTCTACCGGCTTTTTTTGTATGCTTTATGCGAAAGGAGAAATTATGTTATCAGAAAAATTGTATCAGCTTCGTAAAAAGAGCGGACTTTCGCAGGAGCAGCTGGCAGAGCAGATAAACGTGTCACGGCAGGCAATTTCCAAGTGGGAATCGGGAAGTGCATTTCCGGAGAGTGAGAAGCTCATCATAATCAGCAACTACTTTGGGGTACCGGTGGACTATCTGTTAAAAGATGAGGTAGAAGACGAGATAAAAACATCGAATACTGAAATAGGAAAAAATTCTAAAATGGTAGCCGGGCTGATTATTTGCATAGCCGGAATTGTAGCAATGATTCTGTGGGGACTGTTTTCTATCCTTCGTCCGGAAACATCAAATCAGATGAGCGAGTCTTCCATGATAACCATTGATGGAAACGGTATTTTCCTTATATTGTGTGTTGTTGCAGTGGTTGCCGGTGCAGGTTTACTCCTAAGAAGTCAAAAGAAATAGGAGGAAACTTAGATGAAAAAAATTTATAACATATTTATTATACTGGCCATTTTACTCAGTGATGTGATGTGTGCGGTGGTTGCCTATAATTTCGGCATATTGTATTTGGGCGGAAAATATGGCATGTACAGTGCACCAACCTGGGTAGCATTTTTATATGGAATTCCGTTTGCTATAGGAATTGTGGTATGTGTGATTGTGGCTGTGGTGATAAAAAAGAAGACGGTAAAATAAAAGTGACCGAGTGATGATGTCTTGTAGTGGGAGAGCAAATGCTCTCCCTGTTTTTGTATCAAAGTTTATTCTTCCTTAATTGACGTAGGACCATATTCGCGGTACAATATAGTGGGTTAATTTGAATCGAAGAATTACAAACCAACATACAGAAAAGAAAAGGAAGAGAACTATGGAAGAATCAAGAGAAAAATTATTAGGAACCGCCCCTTTGGGCAAACTTATTTTTCAGCTGGCGCTGCCGGGCATTCTGGCGCAGCTGATTAACGTGCTTTACAATATTATTGACCGCATGTACATCGGGCATATGGAAGAGGTGGGTGCCACTGCGTTAACTGCGCTTGGTGTCTGCATGCCTATTTTAGTGCTTGTATCGGCGTTTAGTGCCTTTGCGGGCATGGGTGGTGCACCTTTGGCGGCTATCCAGCTTGGAAAGGGCGATAAGGAAAAGGCAGAGAAGATTTTAGGTAATGCAACTACATTGTTGATTACCTGCGCCATTATTTTGACTATCGTATTCGGTATTTTTAAGGAACCGATTTTATATGCCTTTGGTGCCAGTCCGGAAACCATCGGGTTTGCCATGGATTATCTGAATATCTATTTGGTGGGTACCATTGCAGTTCAGCTGGCTCTTGGCTTAAATACCTATATCAGTTGTCAGGGCAATGCAAAAACTGCCATGCTTTCCGTGTTGATTGGTGCGGTGTTAAATATCGTTTTGGACCCGATTTTCATTTTTGCATTGGACATGGGCGTAAAGGGTGCAGCTTTGGCAACCATCATTTCCCAGACAGTCAGTGCCATTTGGGTAGTGCGGTTCCTGGTTTCCAAGAAATCGGTTATCCGCATTAAGCTTGCAAACATGAAGCCGGACTGGAAGATTGTGGGCATGGTATGCGCACTTGGTGTTTCTCCGTTTGTTATGCAGTCCACAGAAGCCCTTGTAACGATTGTTTTAAATATAGGCCTGCAGGAATACGGCGGAGACCTTTACGTGGGCTCCCTGACCATTTTACAGAGCGTAATGCAGTTAATTGTCATTCCGGTCAACGGCATGACCCAGGGTGTACAGCCGGTTATCAGTTATAACTTTGGTGCAGAAAATTTTGATCGTGTGAAAAAGACCTTCAAAATCGTGTTGATTACCGATTTGGCAGTAACTGTTGTTTCCTGCCTGTTAACACAATTCATTCCGGGATTTTTCGGTGCGCTGTTCACGGATGAAGCAGCACTCATTGAACTGGTAAAAGAAGTGATGCCGGTGTTCTTTGCGGGCATCTGGATTTTCGGTGTACAGATGGCATGCCAGAGTGCTTTCATGGGCATGGGTCAGGCAAAGGTGTCCTTGTTCCTGGCGTTGCTCCGTAAGGTGATTTTATTGATTCCGCTGGCATTGATTCTGCCAAAACACTTCGGTGTCATGGGTATTTACTACGCAGAACCGGTAGCAGATATCGTTGCGGCAGTTACTACAGGTGTAGTATTCCTGATTTTAAGCAAAAAACTTTTAAATAAGCAGGAATAACAAAGAAAAGTGCTTGCAAATCCTTCCACTTTGTGAGAGAATATAACGGTGTGTGAAATAATTCACATAGATACACATTAGAACATGGATTTTTGAAAGGACAGGTATAAAACATGAGCAAAAAGCCAACAGTATTAATGATTTTAGATGGTTATGGTTTAAATGCAAAGGCAGAGGCAAATGCCATTGCAGAAGCTAAAACACCGGTTATGGATAAATTAATGGCCGAGTATCCTTTTGTACAGGGTGATGCATCCGGCCTTGCAGTAGGTCTTCCTGACGGACAGAT
Organism: Lachnospiraceae bacterium; assembly: GCA_045593825.1. Lineage (GTDB taxonomy): Bacteria > Bacillota > Clostridia > Lachnospirales > Lachnospiraceae > SIG299. Next base: position 33,457 of record JAZNXI010000042.1, on the reverse strand, counting down.
GGGTAACTCCGAAGTTGGTCACACCAACATGGGTGCAGGCAGAATTGTATATCAGCAGTTAGTTAAGATTTCCAAGTCCATCAAGGACGGCGATTTCTTCGAAAATAAGGCACTGGTTGCAGCAATGGAAAACTGCAAAAAGAACGGTTCCGCTCTTCATTTAATGGGTCTGTTATCTCCGGGCGGCGTACACAGCCACACAGAGCATATGTACGGCCTTGTAGAAATGGCAAAGAAGAACGGTCTTGAAAAGGTGTATGTTCACTGCTTCCTTGACGGCCGTGACGTTCCGCCTTCTTCCGCAGCAGAATACATGGAAGATGCAGTTGCTAAGCTTGGCGAAATCGGCTTAGGTAAGGTTGCTACTATCGCAGGCCGTTTCTATGCTATGGACCGTGACAACGCTTGGGACAGAGTAGAAAAGGCATACAATGCATTAGTATTTGGTGAAGGCGTGCAGGAAACCGATCCGGTACAGGCTGTTAAGAACTCTTATGCTAACGGTGTAACCGACGAGTTCATGCTTCCTACAGTTGTAGAAAAGGATGCAAAGATTTCCGAAAACGACAGCGTGGTATTCTTCAACTTCCGTCCTGACCGTGCAAGACAGATTACAAGAGCATTTGTAGATCCTGAGTTTAAGGGCTTCGAAAGAAAGAACGGTTTCTTTACAACCACTTTCGTTTGTATGGCACAGTACGATGCAGAAATGCCAAACGTATTAGTTGCATTCCCTCCGGAAGAGTTAACCATGACCTTCGGTGAATACCTTTCCAAGAACGGCAAGACACAGCTTCGCCTGGCAGAAACCCAGAAGTACGCTCACGTTACTTTCTTCTTCAACGGTGGCGAAGAGCAGCAGTTCGAAGGCGAAGACAGAATCCTTGTAAATTCTCCAAAGGTTGCTACCTTTGATATGCAGCCTGAAATGAGCGCTTACGAGGTTGCTGATAACTTAGTAAATGCCATCAAGTCCGACAAGTATGATGTTATCATCGTAAACTTTGCAAATCCTGATATGGTTGGCCATACCGGTATCATGGAAGCTGCAGTAAAGGCTATTGAGTCCGTAGACGAGTGCGTAGGCAAGGCATACGATGCGTTAATGGAAGTAAACGGCCAGATGTTCATCTGTGCAGACCACGGTAATGCAGAGCAGTTAATGGACTATGAGACAGGTACTCCGTTCACCGCGCATACAACCAATCCGGTTCCTTTCGTACTTGTAAACTACGATAAAGACTACACATTAAGAGAAGGTGGATGTCTGGCAGACATCGTTCCAACCATGATTGAAATGATGGGTATGGAGCAGCCTGCAGAAATGACAGGTAAGTCTTTGTTAGTCAGAAAGTAAATTTTTCATGTTTTCAGTACAAATCTGAAAAAAGCGGAAAATTTTGCTTTACAAAATGAGTAAAATTTTATATAATATACGTTAGTTGATTATTCCTGAAGTTTAGGAGGTGTGATAAATGGCAGTTTTAAGAGTAATCGTGACAGTTTTATATGTTCTTATTTGTTTAGCTTTAGTAGTTGTAGTATTATTCCAGGAAAGCAAGACTCAGGGTCTTTCCGGTTCCATCAATGGTGTTGCTGAAACTTACTGGGGCAAGAACAAGGGTCGTTCTATGGAAGGCGCATTAGAAAAGGGTACAAAGATTCTTGCAGCTCTTTTCATCGTGTTATCCGTAGTTCTTAACCTGAACTGGTAATCATAATAAGAATTTATAAGGCGTGTCCGAATTTTGGACACGCCTTTCTTCGTGTAAAGGACTCTGTTGGAGAGGAGGGAAGTTTATGAAATTCGTAAGTAAAAACGGTACTGTTGTCAAATCCGGCGACAGTTTAATGACAAAGAAAATTAAAAAGCCGGCTAAGAAGCCTGTTCATGTAATTAAAGAAGGAACCTTCAGCGGCACTACCCGTGGCTTTGGTTTTGTTGTTATAGAGGGAGAAGAAGACATTTTTGTTCCGGAGCGTGACACCAAGGGTGCCCTGCATGGCGATACCGTACAGGTGGAAATTGTCAGCGGAGAGTCTGCGGGCAAGCGCCGGGAAGGAAAAATTGTTAAAATCGTCAAGCACGACGCAGTATTCGTGGTTGGTACCTTTGAAAAAAGCAAGAACTACGGTTTTGTGGTGCCGGATAACCTTAAGCTTGGCAGCGATATTTACATCGCCAAGGAGCATACCAAGGGGGCGGTAAACGGTCACAAGGTGTATGTAAAAATCACAGACTATGGCAATGAAAAGCGCAGTCCGGAGGGCCGTGTGGTAGAAATTTTAGGCCACATCAATGACCCGGCGGCGGATGTAAAAACTGTGTTAAAAACCTATGGCTTAGAACCGGAATTTCCGCAGGAAGTAATGAATCAGACCGAAACCATGCCGGAATCCATTGAAGAAAAAGAAACTATCGGCCGTCTGGATTTACGTGATACACTTACCGTTACCATCGACGGCGAAGATGCCAAGGACTTGGACGATGCCATTACAATAAAGCGTCTGGAAAACGGCAATTACGAGCTGGGCGTGCACATTGCGGACGTTACCAATTATGTAACGGAAAGCTCTCCTTTGGACAAAGAGGCATTACACCGCGGTACCAGCGTGTATCTGATAGACAGGGTGATTCCTATGCTTCCGCACCGTCTTTCCAACGGTATCTGCTCTTTAAACGCAGGAGTGGACCGTCTGGCTCTTAGCTGCATCATGGAAATTGATGAAAACGGCAATGTGATTGGACATCAACTCGCAGAAACCGTAATCCGTGTAACCCGCCGCATGAGCTATACGGAAGTAAACAAGATTCTGACCGTAATGCGTTCGGAAGAAGGCACACCGGAGCAGGAAAACGAAAAAATCGAAATGGAAAAAGAATATGGCGAGCTGGTAGAGCAGTTCCTGCTTATGAAGGAGCTTTCCGATATTTTAAGAGGTAAGCGCAGGGCCCGTGGCGCGGTGGACTTTGATTTTCCGGAAAGCAAGATTACGTTGGCGCCAAACGGCAGACCAATCGAAATCAAGCCTTATGAGCGCAATGATGCCACCAAGCTGATTGAAGATTTCATGCTGGCGGCCAACGAAACCGTGGCAGAGGACTTCTTCTGGCAGGAGGCGCCGTTTGTATACCGTACCCACGAAAATCCGGATCCGGACAAAATAAAGAAGCTGGGAGTGTTTATCCGGAATTTTGGTTTAAACATTAAAGAAGGTAAAGACGGCATCCATCCGAAGGAGTTGCAGAAGCTTCTGGACTCTTTGGAGGGCAAGGATGAAGCACCATTAATTTCCCGATTGACCCTTCGTTCCTTAAAACAGGCAAAGTACTCCACCGAGTGCGAAGGCCACTTTGGTCTGGCGGCCAAGTACTATTGTCACTTTACCTCCCCAATCCGCCGGTATCCTGATTTGCAGATTCACCGCATTATTAAGGACAACTTGAATGGTCGGTTAACGGAAGAAAGAAAAGAGCATTATCTGGAATTTTTAGAGGAAGTTGCGGCCCAGTCCAGCAAAACCGAACGTACCGCGGAAGAAGCGGAACGTGATGTGGAAAAGATGAAAAAGGTGGAATACATGGAGCGCCGCATCGGCGAAGTGTACGACGGTGTTATCTCCGGAGTTACCAACTGGGGCATTTATGTGGAACTTCCGAATACGGTGGAAGGAATTATCCGCCTGGAAAATATCCAGGACGATTTCTACCGCTTTGACGAGCAGAACTATCAGCTGGTGGGCGACCGGTTCCATAAGGTTTACCGTCTGGGACAGCATATCACCATTATGGTGCTTTCCGTGGATAAACTTTTAAAAACCGTTGACTTTCTGCCGTTTAAAAGGTAAGCTATATTAGAAAATCAGTAGTAACAATGCCCGGAGTTTAATTGCTCGGGCGCCTACATAGAAGGATAGGAGATGATTGTATGGCAAAGGATGGTTTTAAGCTGATTGCCAACAACAAAAAGGCATATTTTGATTACTTCATCGAAGATAAATACGAGGCCGGTGTGGCGCTTCACGGTACGGAGGTAAAGTCCATCCGTATGGGTAAGTGCAGCATCAAGGAGTCCTATATTAAAATCGAGGACGGCGAGGTGTTTATCTACGGTATGCATATCAGTCCTTACGAAAAGGGCAACATTTTCAACAAGGACCCGATGCGTATCAAAAAGCTTCTCATGCACAAATACGAAATTAACAAGTTAAACGGCAAGCTTCAGCAAAAGGGTTTAACCTTAGTGCCGCTGCAGGTGTATTTAAAGGGCGGTCTGGTAAAGGTTGAGGTTGGTCTTGCCCGTGGTAAAAAGCTTTATGATAAGCGCGACAGCCTTGCGAAAAAGGATATGAAGAGAGAAGCAGAAAAGGAATTTAAAATTAGAAATCTTGGATAAAGAACAGGGGAATAAATCTATTATGACAACGCATAAAAGAAAAATTACCGTTATCGGTCATAAATCCGGACACCGATTCTGTTTGCTCTGCCATTGCCTATGCAGAGTTAAAAAACCGTCTGGGCAATACCGACCTTTATGTGCCACGCCGTGCCGGTGCCATCAATGCGGAAACCCGTTTCGTATTAAAGCATTTTAAGGTGGACGTTCCGGAGCTGGTAGAGGATGTGGGCACTCAGGTAAAGGATATCGAAATCCGCGAAATTGAGGGCGTAGCAGGCAGTATTTCCTTAAAGAAGGCATATACCTTGATGAAAGAGAAAAACGTTGTTACTCTGCCGATTACAACGGCTGACGGTTTTCTGGAGGGTCTGATTACCATCGGCGACATTGCAACATCTTACATGGACGTGTATGACAGCAGTATCCTGGCTAAGGCAAAAACCTCGTATCACAACATTATCGAAACTTTGGATGCAGAGCTTGTAGTGGGAGATGAGAATGCCATTTTTGAGGCAGGTAAGGTTTTGGTTGCTGCGGCAAATCCGGACCTGATGGAAGGCTATATTGAAGAGCATGACCTGGTTATCACCGGTAACCGCTATGAAACCCAGCTGTGTGCCATCGAAATGAACGCGGGCTGTATTATCATCTGCGAGGGTGCCAAAGCATCCCTTACCATTTGTAGAATGGCGGAAGCAAAGGGCTGTACTGTGCTTTCCACACCGCATGACACTTATACCGTTGCACGACTCATCAACCAGAGTATGCCGGTACGTTATTTCATGATTAAAGATAAAATCGACAAGTTCCTTACCACAGACTTTGTGGAAGAAATCAAGGAAGTTATGACAAAGAAGCGTACCCGCGACTTCCCGATTTTAGATACTAAGGGCAAATACCGCGGCATGATATCCCGCAGAAACCTGCTGGATATGAAGAAAAAGCAGGTAATTTTGGTAGACCACAACGAAAAGAGCCAGGCGGCAGACGGCGTGGAAAATACCGAGATTTTAGAGATTATCGACCACCATCGTCTGGGCACCATGGAAACCATTACTCCGGTATTTTTCCGTAACCAGCCTCTTGGCTGTACTGCAACCATCATATATCAGATGTATCAGGAAAGCGGGGTAGTAATATCCAAAAAGATTGCCGGACTTCTTTGTTCCGCCATTCTTTCCGACACGTTGATGTTCCGTTCCCCAACCTGTACTCCGGTAGATAAGGTGGCGGCGGAAAGTCTGGCACAAATTGCAGGCATCGAAGTGGAATCCTATGCCAACGAAATGTTCCTTGCGGCCAGCAATCTTCGTAAAAAATCCGAAGAAGAGATTTTCTTCCAGGATTTTAAAAAGTTTTCTGCAGATGATATTTCCTTTGGCATCAGCCAGATTACTTCCTTAAACGAAGAGGAATTAAAGATGCTGGGTGCACGCTTAAAGCCTTGCTTGGAACAGTTTAGAAAGAATCAGCATGTAGAAATGGTATTCTTTATGGCAACCGACATTGTGAAGGAATCTACCACACTGCTTTATGCCGGTGAGGACGTGGACAGTATTTTAGAGGTACTTTACGGCCATGCGGGAATCGACGGCAGTATTGAACTGCCGGGCGTAGTATCCCGTAAGAAGCAGTTGGTACCGGCACTGATACAGGCAATACAGCAAATTTAAGATAAATTCTGGCATTTTTGCCACAAATTTGTCATCAAAATATCATGGTTTTAACCTTGATTTCATGGTTTTTATATGTTATAGTTATCACATCAGCGAAGGCGGATCAAGTTCCGCTTAGTAACTTAATCCGGGCGTTGCTAAAGCGTCCTTAAACCAGGGCTTGTACTGGTTTCGACGGGGGTTTTGAAGTTACGGAAGCCATTGGTGGCGGGGACCACCTAAAAACCTCAAAAAAAAATAAACGCTGAAGATAATTTAGCACTCGCTGCCTAATATGGCAGCTGTCAGACCTGGCGCACCTACACGCTAGGACCCTGGCATCGACTATGTAGGAAACGATGCATCCTAAGCTTTGCGGATGTAGGCGTATCATGAAGCTACTAAGGTTCAAAGCGTGTCTGCTTGCGATGAACTGAGGGAATGGCGAAAGCAAAATAACAGACTGTAATGGGAGATGCCGTAGTGGATGGGCTTTCGGACAGGGGTTCGACTCCCCTCAGGTCCATAAAGAAAGGTTCGACAGGGCGTAAGCTTTGTCGGACCTTTCTTTCATTAATCGGAAGTGGATTCGACTCGTATAGTTCGTAAACACCTAGGGTTTTCGGCAGGGGCGCAAGGTGCCAGTGGCACCTGCTATGCGCCGACCGAGCCGGCAGGCAAGACTTCGACTCCCCTCAGGAAAATACCGTTTCAGACCGTTTGAATCGAAAAAAAAGTGGGGTAAAAAGTGGGGTACAAAAAGAGGGTAAAAAGCCTGCGGAAATGAGGGTTAAATAGCAGCTTCTTACAGGGGAGAAAAACTTCATAAAATGAAATGAGATACACCAGTAAATGTAAAAATGCGTTTATTGGTGCTTTTTTTACTTTTATTAAAAATCAGTTTAAATCTGTGGTCATTCTCACCACAGACCTCTATAAAACCCAGAGTAAATTTACGAATTATAATAGAATAGCGCAAAGTACAAAGATTTTATTTGCGCAATTATTTTTATTTGCGCAAGGTTTTTTGATATTTCTTTGTAGAATCTGCCGATATGCACAAAAAAACTCTGTAATATATTGCTAATTGTATACAAAGTAGACAAATAGTATAATAGAAGCATAGAAAACAACTCGGTATAAATTGCGCAAATTACGGAGGAAAAGATGAACAAAGGTGGAATCAACGTATCAGATATCGCCAGAGAATTAGGAATAGCACCATCAACGGTATCCAGGGCTCTTTCCGGTAACGGTCGTGTTAGTGAACAGACCAAACGGGCGGTAGAAGATTACATAGCGAATAATGGCGGTGCGCCAAATGTAAGAACATCAAAATATACTGATAAGAAGACAATGAATATTGGAGTATGCTTGCCTGCAGAAGAGGATTATGCGGAACTGCCTTTCTTTACAAAAATGCTGATGACTTTGTACGATTTCTTTTCGGTGAGAGGATACAATATTATTTTACTTAAAACCGGTCAATGGGACATTACTGCTTTGAAAAATGCAGTTAAGAAACATGTGGTAGATGGCATTGTGCTCACGAGAGTATTTGAATATGGATTGGATATTCAGTACTTGAAAGAAAAAGGAGTTCCATTTGTGGTAACAGGGTCCTGCGATGATCCGGAAGTATATCAGATTGATGTAGACCAGCGGAGTGCATGTCGGGATTTAACGAATATTTTGTATAAGATGGGAATCCGTAAAACAGCACTTATGAGTGCAAATTTTACTCAGGGCGTTATTCAATTGCGAATGAATGGTTATATGGATGCTTTGAGAGAAAATGATATTCCGATAGAACGGAAATTTCTAATTGAAAACGCTGCAGACATTAACGTAATGGAAAAAGCGGTTATTGATATCCTCAGGGAATGTATGGAATGTATCATATGTACAGATGATGGTATCTGTATCTCTGTTTTAAATCATTTGAGAGAACTTGGGGTTCGGGTACCGGAAGATATAAGAATTGCATCTTTCTATAACAGTTCCATTCTGGAAGAGCAAAACTCTTCCATTACCAGTATCGATTTTGATATTTATGAGTGGGGTAAACTGGCAGGAATGATGTTGGAAAAGCAATTATTAGGAGAAGAATGTGAAAAGAAAAAGACTCTCGGCTATAAGATGCTTTTGAAAGAGTCTACAAAATTTTCATTATAGGAGATTGAAATGGCTAAGGAATTTATGATAGGTGCAGATGTTTCTTCGTTACAGGCAATGGAGGATTACGGCGCAAAGTATTTTGATTTTGATGGTGTTGAAAAGGATGCTTTGGAAATCCTGAAGAGCCATGGTTTAAATTATATACGTTTGAGAATATGGAATGAGCCGGAAACCTCTTTTGATAGAGGAGACTACTGTAATCTGGAAAATTCCATAGCGATTGCAAAGAGAGCAAAAGCTTTAGGAATGAAACTCCTTTTGGATTTTCATTATTCTGATTCATGGGCAGATTGGAAAAATCAGCATTTACCAAAAAAATGGGTAAATATGAGCATGGAACAGGTGGAAGACGCAGTTTATCAGTTCACCAAGGAAACTCTTGAAACGTTATATCAGGAAAATGCATATCCGGATGTGGTACAGATTGGTAACGAAATCGGGTGTGGCTTGTTGTGGCCGCATGGGGATCTGGAGCATCCTGAAAATATAGCAAAATTATTAAATGCCGGAATAATTGCTGTGCAGGAAGCAGAAACCGGTGATAACAGAGCTGAAATTATGTTACATGTGGAGTCCGGAGGAAATACAGAAGCAACCGAAACGTTTTTCATGATGCTTGGAGACTATGGGTTGAAGCATTATGACATAATTGGCTTGTCATATTATCCATATTGGGCAGGTAAGTATCCTTGCTTGTTGCGTAATATGCAGAATATCCAACGTAAGTTGGAGAAGAAGGTGGTTGTTGTGGAAACTGCCTTCCCATATACAGATGATTCCCATGATACAACCCCAAATGTGGTAACTGGAGAATTAACCCGAAAGGAAATGAATCTGGAACCTTCGGAAGAAAACCAGAGAAGAGTAACAGAAGAAATTATTCAGATGGTTTATCATGAGGAAAATGGATACGGCGTGTTTTATTGGGAACCAGTCTGGTACTGTTTGCAAGGTGTTGGAGCAATTAAGGATTTAGGAAACGAATGGGAGAATCAGGCGGTGTTTGACCATACCGGTAAGGCTTTAGAGGGATTACATGCGTTTGAGATTTTAGAAAGCAAAGAGGTATAAGTATGAAGCTTTTCAAGAAATACAAACTGATTATTTGTATTCTTTTAGTGGGAATTCTGGTTGGTGGTTTGTTGTTTTTTGGTAACACAAAAAAACAACCGGAAAGAGTAATTAACTATAAAAATCTTTTGGCTACTGTAGAAGCAACAGATTCTTATGAAATTTATCAAAAGGCTCATGAGGCTGTATATCCGGATGAGGAAATCGTTATTCCGGGTGGTGATTTCACAGAAGCTTCAGATGGATTCGAATGTCTGGCAGATTATATGAATATGGGAAATTCCTGCGTGCTGACAGCAGAGGAAGGCTTTGTTACATACGAAGTGAATGTTGCTGAGGCAGGATTTTATAATTTGCAGCTTACCTACTTCCCGGTAGACGGAAAGAACAATGATATCGGGCGTGCAGTTTATATCAATGGTGAAATTCCTTATGATGAAGCTCGTTATCTTGAATTTACACGTATTTGGCAGGACGCAGAGGAAATTACTAGAGATTCCAGAAATAACGATGTAAGACCAAAGCAGGAAGAAGCACCGGCTTGGATTACTGCATATTGTGTAGATAGTGACGGATTTTATACGGATGCATTGTGTTTTTATTTGAAGCAAGGAAAAAATAGCATCACGATTGAATCTACACAGGAGCCAATGGTAATTGGTAAGCTTGTTTTGAAACAGGAAGAAAAAGTTATTAGTTATGAGGAATATAAGAAGCAGAATGAGGCTGCGGGCTATAAGGATGCTGGAGTAGAAACATTAAAGATTCAAGCAGAAGATACATTGTATAAGTCTAATTCCACATTATATCCAATTCCGGACCGCAGTTCGCCTTTGACAGAGCCACAGGATGCTTCTAAAACACGACTTAATACTGTGGGCGGTACAAACTGGCATCAGAATGGACAGTGGATTTCTTGGGCAATTGAGGTTCCTAAGGATGGTCTGTATGAAATTGCAGTGAAGTATCGTCAGAATGATAATCAGGGTGTTACGGTAGTCCGTTCTTTTGAAATAGATGGTGAAACACCATTTGCTGAAGCGGCTCAGTTACATTTTTTCTATGATAACGAATGGCAAATAACAACCCTTGGCAATGGAGAGGAAACTTACAAGTTTTATCTGACTGCAGGTACTCATGAATTAACCATGAAAGTGGCGTTGGATAATGATTTGGCAGAAATTCTTCGTTTAGTAGATGAGTGCGTGGTAAATCTGAATAGTGCGTACCGTCAGATGTTAATGGTAATTGGTTCTTCGCCGGATACTATGCGTGATTATCAATTAGAAACCAAGGTGCCGGGAGCTATCGAAATCTTAAAAGAACAGTATGTAATTCTTCAGGCATTAGAAGCTTATGTAAATGTCTATGCAGAAGGCTCTAAAGGTAGTCAGACGGCTACCATCCAGAACCTTGTAAATCAGCTTGGTATTATGACGGAAAATCCAAAGAAGATTGCGAAACAGTGGTCTGCTTTTAAGGATAATATTGTAGCACTTAGTTCCTGGCAGTTAACAATGGAAGAGCAACCATTAGAAATTGATTTTATGCTGGTTACTTCAAAAGAAGAGGCGCTTCCGGATGTGACAGCAAACTTTTGGCAGTCTGCAGTGCATGAAGCAAAGCATTTCTTTGCAAGTTTTGTAGAAGATTATGACAGCATTGGTGATGTATATGAGGGTGAGGAAACACTGGAAGTGTGGATTCTTGCGGATGGTTCAGTCATCAATAGCCAGTCCGGTAGTGGTCGAGACCAGGCAACCGTAATTAAAGACTTAGTAGATAACTATTTTGTGCCGGATAGTGGTATTCCGGTTAATGTAAAGCTGGTAAACAGAGATGTATTATTGTCTGCTACTTTAGCAGGCAAAGGACCGGATGTAGCCTTAAATGTCGGAGGTAAAGAGCCAATCAACTATGCACTTCGTAATGCAGCAGTGGATTTATCCCAGTTTGAAGATTTTAATGAGGTTGCACAGTGGTTCTATAAAGACGCACTGGTTCAGTTTACCTATGATGGTGGCGTATATGCATTGCCACAGACCATGTCTTTCCATGTAATGTTCTATAGAAAGGACATTTTGGATGAACTTGGACTTGGTGTGCCGGAAACATGGGATGATTTTTATCAGGCATTAGCAGTAATTCAGAAGAATAATTTGAATGTCGGTATTTATCCTGACTATACCAGTTATGCAATGTATCTGTATCAGTATGGTGGAGAGTATTACACCGAGGATGGTATGGCATGTGCTCTGGATAGTGAAGAAGCAATTGCAGCGTTCAAGACCTGGAGTGGTAATTATTTTTATCACAATATGCCGATTGCCTATGATTTTGCAAACCGTTTTAGAACCGGTGAAATGCCGTTAGCAATTGGTGATTATACGAATTATAATTATCTTTCTGTATTTGCTCCGGAAATCAAGGGATTATGGGAGTTTACCATTGTTCCGGGTTATGAAAAGGAAGATGGTACCATTGACCATAGTGTATCTGCTTGGGAGTCGGCATCCATTATTATGGCAACCAGTAAGCGACAGGAAGAAGGCTGGGAGTTCTTAAAGTGGTGGATGAGTGCAGAAACTCAAACAGACTATGGCAATGAAATTGAAAATGTTTTAGGAGTGGCAGGACGAGTGGCAACCGCCAATATGGAAGCTTTATCTAACCTTCCATGGTCCAGTGCAGACTATAGACAGTTGGCAGCTCAGCTTGACTGGGTAAAAGCAATTCCGGAGCTTCCGGGAAGCTATTACTTAGAGCGTGTAATTAAGAATGCATTTTATACCGTATATGACGATTCTGAAGATCCAAGAGAAGTTCTTCAGGATGCAGTGATTACGATGAATGATGAAATTACAAGTAAACGACAGGAATTTGGATTGGAAACGAGGTGATAGGGCATGGAAAAGCATGAAAAAGTACTTCCTTTATTGTTGAAATACGGGAAGCTTAAGTTGAAAGAGCTTGGAAAAGAAATGAAGCGTTGCAAGACATCGTACTTTTTAATTGCTCCGTTTTGTCTGCTGTTTTTAATGTTCTATCTTGTGCCGGTTTGTGTGTCCATCGGTTTAAGTTTTACAAACTACAACGTATTAGAACTTCCGGATTATATCGGGCTACAGAATTATATCACACTGTTTTTTGCAGATGATATTTTCCTGACAGCAGTGAAAAACACGTTTGTATTTGCGTTAATTACCGGCCCTGTTGGGTATTTCCTGGCGTTGTTTATTGCTTGGATGATTAATGACATCAAGAATACAAAGCTTCGTGCTTTTATGACACTTTTGTTTTATGCCCCGACTATTTCCGGACAGGCCTACTTCATTTGGAAATTTATTTTCTCCAGTGATTTATATGGTATTGCCAACGGATGGTTAATGAAATTTGGAGCAATCAGTGAACCGATTTTGTTTTTTGAGTCGGAGAAGTATTGTATGGTGATTTGTATCATTGTTGTTTTGTGGATGAGTATGGGAACGGGCTTCCTTTCTTTTATTGCTGGTCTGCAGAATATCGATAGATCCCTGTACGAAGCAGGTTATGTAGACGGTGTAAAGAACCGTTTTCAGGAGCTTTGGTATATTACCCTTCCATCCATGAAAGAGCAGCTGTTATTCGGCGCGGTCATGACAGTAACCAGCTCCTTTGCTATTCATGACCAGCTGGCTGCCCTTGCCGGATTCCCAAGTGTTAAGTATTGTGTGCATACGGTTGTATCTCACTTGGTGGACTATGGTACTGTACGATTTGAGATGGGATATGCTTCTGCGATAGCAACCTTATTATTCTTAGTAATGATAGGATGTAACAAAGTGATTCAGAAAGTCTTAGGAAAGGTTGGTAAGTAATATGGCACGACCAATCAAAAAGCATAAGAGAAGAAAAGAAGCAAGCAGATCTGCTGCGGGCAATGCGGTAAGCTTTCTGTTTCTTACACTGATGGGATTGTTTATGGCACTGCCGCTTGTATTGTCAGTGTCCAATTCCTTGAAGCCGTTAGAAGAACTGTTTGTGTTTCCACCGAAGTTTTTTGTTCGGAATCCTACGATAGATAATTTCAGGGACTTATTCAATCTGATGAGTGAATCCTGGGTTCCGTTTACCAGATATTTATTTAATACGGTATTTGTAACTTTTGTAGGAACAACAGGACATCTTTTGATTGCCAGTATGTGTGCGTTTGCCTTGGCAAAGCACAAGTTTCCGGGATCTAAAATGATTTTTGGAATTATTGTAACGGCACTTATGTTCTCCGGTCAGGTAACAGCAATCCCAAACTATCTGATTATGTCAGGGCTTGGCTGGCTGGATACCTATTTATCCTTGATTGTTCCGGCAATCGCAAAGCCATTAGGCTTATTCTTGATGAAGCAGTTCATGGAACAAATTCCGGATGCTTTGTTAGAGGCAGCAAGAATTGATGGAGCCAAAGAGTTGCAGGTATTTTACAGGGTAGCATTGCCACAGGTAAAACCGGCGCTTTTGACACTGTTAATATTCAGTTTTCAGGATTTATGGAACTTATCCGGTTCCACCTACATATACAGCGAAGAATTAAAAACATTACCGTATGCTTTAAATCAGATTGCTGCAGCAGGTATTTCCAGATCCGGTGTAACAGCAGCAGTAACTGTAGTTATGATGGTAGTGCCGATTGTTCTTTTTATGCTTTGTCAGAGCAATATTGTAGAAACAATGGCATCATCCGGTATTAAGGATTAAGGAGGAACGTGATGAGACAGAAGAAAATAAAGCGAAATGTCCGCATGTTTCTTTCCACAGTGCTGATGATTTCGATGCTCGCTTGTTCCAAAGCGGCGATTGTGAAGGCGGATGTTCCCTATGATTCCTATTCCTATAACTATTGGGGAGAAGAAGTAAAAGAACCTCATGCATATCTCTATGACCGGACAATATCCCAGATTGGTTTGAATTATCCGTCGGACATGTTTTTGTATGAGGAAGAGATTTATATAGCAGATACCGGGAATTCCAGAATTGTTGTTATTGATTCGGGCGGTACTGTAAGAAGGATGGTTACAACAGCCAAGGATGAAACGGATTTCTTAAAGGAACCACAGGGTGTGTTTGTAACAAATGAAGGACACCTTTATGTAGCAGATTCAGGCAATGGAAGAATTGTAGAATATGATGAAAACGGAGCCTATGTTAGAGAAATAGGAAGACCTGTTACTAATTTGATTGACGACGCGCAAAGCTTCATGCCAACTAAGGTCGTAGTAGACAGTGCGGGAAGAATTTATGTGATTGCCTATGGTATCAATATGGGTCTGGTGGAATTTAACTACGAAGGTGAATTTCAGGGATTCCTCGGAGCTACTCAAGTAAGTGTAAGCATGTTTGAGTATATCTGGAAGAATTATTTTTCCACAGAAGCACAGCAAATCCGTATGGAGACGATTGTTCCTACGGAATACAGCAATATCTTTGTTGATAATGAAGATTTTATCTATGCAACGATAAACAATCTTTCTGCAGAAGATATGGAGACCGGGGCGGATGCTATTCGCAGACTGAATCAAACCGGTAAGGATGTTTTGAGACGACTTGGAACTTATGATCCAATCGGAGATTTAGTAACAACAACCTTTGGTTGGGACTGGTCCTCGTTTGTAGATGTGGCAGCTACAGAATATGGTTGCTACTTTATGCTGGATAAGACAGATGGAAAGATTTTTGCATATGATAATGACAGTGTTTCTTTATTCGCTTTTGGAAGAAATGGCATCCGGGAAGGAAATTTCCAAAATCCGATAGCCCTTGGCTTAAGCGAAGATGAGAAAACGATTTATGTATTGGATAATATGTTGAATAGTATTCTGGTGTTTGAGATTACGGAATACGGAGAACATTTATTGAATGCAATTCGTTTGAATAATCTGGGTGATTCTGAAGGCTCTACAAAGGAATGGCAGGAAGTATTGAAGTGCAATTCTAACAGTGAGATGGCTTACGTTGGCCTTGGTAAAACTTATCTTGCAGAAGGTATGTATGAAGATGCCATGGAGTGTTTTGAATTTGGTAATCATAAGGAATACTATTCCAAGGCATTCCAGTATTACAGAGAAGGCCTGATGGAGAGGTATTTCCCGATAGCGGTAGTTGCTTTGGTAGTTCTGGTTTGTTTGGCTTGGATTGCTAAAAAACTGCGGAATTACAAGAAATGGATAGGTGAAGTGAAATGTTACGTAGAAAGACATTAGGTTATGTTTTTTATGTTATCTTTCATCCTTTGGACGGGTTCTGGGATTTGAAAAGAGAGAAACGTGGCAGCGTAGGAGCGGCAATGCTTTTTGTAGTACTGACAATTTTAACGCTGGCACTGGAAAAACTGAATACAGCGTTCTTGTTTAACCCAAATCGTCTTTCCGAGGTTAATGTACTGGTGGATATTATCACAGTATCACTTGTCTTTTTTCTGTGGTGTGCAGCTAACTGGTGTACAACATCGCTGATGGATGGCAAGGGAAAAATGAAAGATATTTTAACAGCCGTGGGGTATGCGTTGTTCCCAATTGTGCTGCTTAGACTTCCTATGGTGTTACTCAGTCATATGATTACATTAGAGGAAGGTGCCTTTTATTACATCATTGGATTTGTTGCATATCTGTGGACAGCAATTCTTATATTTACCGGTACAATGATGACCCATGAGTATACTCTGGGTAAAACAGTTTTTACTTGTATTATTACTGTTCTTGGAATGGCAATACTTCTTTTTATTGGTTTACTGTTTTTTAACGTTATTTCTGAAATCATTGTGTTTGTATCTACAGTGTATAAGGAAATTAGGTTTCGATAAGGAGAATTGAAATGAAGCATAAAAGAATAGTTGCGACAATTTTATTATGTGCTTTACTGCTTTCCGGAATTCAGAAACCGATGACTGTAGCGGCAGATACACCAAAGGTGGAAAATTCAAGTTATGCGGAAGAAGCAGTGAAGTCTATGGATATGGTGGCGGAAACAGAAAGCCTAGAGCTTTATCTGGATGATAAGGAAACTGTTGTTGCGGTTCGAGACAAAGCATCCGGAGCGTTGTGGTTCTCCAATCCGGTAGACGGGGCCGAAGATACACTTTCCACAAGCTATTATCAGAAGGTATTAAAGTCCCAGCTGTACGTAACCTTTATTGATGAAAATACCAAGGTTAGTACAATGAACAATTATACCTCTTCCATTGAGAATGGACAGTTTGAAATTGAGGAGATTGAAAATGGTATAAAAATCACCTACTTCATTGGTGATAGTGCATTGATGATTTGTCTGCCTGACGTAATTACGGAAGAAAGAATGCTGGTGTTCTTAAATCAGATGACTTCTGCCCAGCAGAAGAAAATTAACCGTAACTATACGTTGTATAGCATGGAAACTTTGAAGGAAGACGAAAAGGATGAAATGCTGAAAAAATATCCGATACTGGCAGAGCAGAATATCTATGTGCTGAGAAGCGGTACGAAGGATTATATGAAAAAAGATTTGGCCAGTTACTTTGCGGAGGTAGGTTACACCCAAGCGGATTTTGAACTGGATGCTGCAAATAACTCGACCGATGATGAAGAGAAAAAGGCTTGGTTCAGAATTCCATTGGTTTACCAATTGGAAGGAGATAATCTGGTAGTAACTGTGAATCCGGAGGAAGTGGAGTATAACACAAACGGATTTTATCTCGTGAATATTGATATTCTGAGATACTTTGGCGCTTCTCTGAATGAAGATGGTTACATATTTGTGCCGGACGGAAGTGGTGCACTCATTAACTTTAATAATGGAAAAACAACGGAAGCTTCTTATGGAGCAACCGTTTATGGTCAGGATTCTACGATGGTTTATACCACATGGTATCAGAGCCAGGTAGAAGCACAGAATACTATTAAAATGCCGGTTTTTGGCATTAAAGATGGAAACAAGGCAGTATTTGCTGTGATTGAAGAGGGTGACGCTTACGCAACAATTAAAGCGGATGTGGCTGGAAAGTATACCGGCTATAATGATGCGTATGTTTCGTTTAACTACCTGCAGTATGGTTCTACCTCTCTTAGCGATATGATTGGTGCTGCGAGTTACTATTTGTATTCAGATGCAGTCTTTGAAGGAGTTTATAAACTCAGATATGCCTTCTTAACCGGAGAGCAGGCGGACTATTCCGGGATGGCTGCCTGCTACCGGGACTATTTAAAAGAGAATGGAGTATTGGGAGAGCAGATTAAAGAACAGAACCTGCCGTTTTATGTGGAGTACATCGGTGCAATTGATAAACCTGATACATTCCTTGGAATAAAATATGATTCGGTAGAGTCAGTAACTACCTTTGCACAAGCAGGGGAAATTACAGATTTGTTGAAGCAGAAGGGTGTTGAAAACCTAAATATCATTTATTCCGGATGGATGAATGGAGGGCTTCGAGGAACTGCAGCTACAAAATTAAAAGTAGAATCGAAATTAAAAGCCGGCGGAACCACGCTTTCTGAATTTCAGGAATATGTAAAGAGTATTGGTGCAGACCTTTATATGACAACGGAACTGCAGTATGTGTACGAAGATGATTTCTTTGATGGTTATAGCAGCATCCGATATGCACCACGCTATTTTGATAATACTGTAATTAAAATCAATCAGTACGGATTGGCGAGCAGGGTATCTGAAGATGAATTGGCAAATTTAATCAGTCCGTATTATGTAAAACAAATCACTAAGGATTTGACGGGCAAATTGAAGAAGCAGAACGTAACAGGTGTGAACTTAGGAACTATTTCATGGGAATTGTATTCTGATTTACAGAAATCAGTTTATACAGACCGACAGATGGCAAAAAAAGAAAATAACGCTGCTATTCTGACACTGAAAGATAACGGGCAGAAGTTAATCGGTGATAATGCCAATGCTTATGTTTTCAACTATGTAGATGAATTGATTGGCGTTCCGCTGTATTCCAATAACTACCGGATTATTGATGAAGAAGTGCCGTTTTATGAGATGGTAATTCATGGCTATATTCCTTGTGCGGGTGAAGCAATGAACCTGACTGATGATTATCAGACTACGCTACTAAAGAGTGTAGAGGCAGGAACCGGTCTGTACTTTAAGTGGATATATGAAGATAATGCGGTGTTGAAAGAAACAGAATATGACTATTTATATTCTGTAAACTATGAAGCTTGGCTGGAACGTGCTACAGCAGATTACAACAGAATGAATCAGGAACTTGGAAGTCTTGTAGGATGTGAAATGAAATCTCATGAGTACGTACAGGAAGATGTAGCAAAAGTGACATACCAAAATGGCAGTCGTGTTTATGTGAATTTTTCAAAGAAAAATGTTACGGTTGACGGTGTTACTGTTCCTGCAAAAGACTATGTAGTGGAGGTGGTGGATTGATATGAAAAAGCAAAATGGAAAAAGACGCCTCTCCATGAGAGCAAAGGAAGCCATTGCGGGTCTGTTGTTCGTACTTCCGTTTTTGATTGGTTTTTTCTTCATCTTCCTGCCACTGATTACAGAGTCTTTACGATATAGCTTTTCTGACATGGAAGTCACGCTGGATGGTTATGTGTTGACGAAAGCAAAAGAAAATGGACTGGCGCATTACATAAAGGCATTTGCCATTGATCCGGATTTTAACTTACAGTTATTATCCAGTATCGGTGGCATGGTGGTGCAGATTCCAATGGTGCTGATATTCAGTTTCTTTGCGGCAAATTTGTTAAATCAGAAATTCCGGGGACGGACTGTGGCAAGAAGTATTATGTTTCTTCCGGTTATTATTTCCTCCGGTATTGTAATTGCCCTGGAAAATTCGGATTTGCTGGTGAGTACTTTGAGTACAACCAATGAATTGACCGGAAGTGATTTTGCATCTGCTTTGAATATGACGCAGTTTTTATATGACTATACCTCACTGCCGATATCGGTTATCAGCTTTCTTTCTTCGGCAGTGACAGGGTTGTATGACATTATTATCGCGTCAGGTATCCAGATACTGATATTCCTGGCGGGATTGCAGTCCATTTCACCGTCTCTGTATGAAGCATCCAGTATGGAAGGCGCAACCCAGTGGGAGAACTTCTGGAAAATTACTTTTCCAATGATATCTCCACTGATTCTGGTAAACAGTGTGTATACGGTGGTGGATTTATTCACCAACGATAACAACGAAATGATGACGGAGATTAAGAGAACTATTTTCTCGGAAATTAATTATGGTTATGGTTCGGCAATGGCATGGATTTATTTTGTTTGCATTGCAATAATAATCGCAGTAGTGGGCGGTGTGATTTCGAAGCACGTGTTCTACTATGATGAGCGGTAATCAGTGGAAGGGAGGAGCGATATGAAGCAAGAAAAGAAAAGACGAAAGCGCTTCACGGCAGCAAGAGCGCAAAAACTGCTCTGGAGCATTATCCGTGGCGTAATAATTATCGGAATATGCTTCACTATTCTGAAACCACTGATTCTGAAGGTGTGTGTTTCCTTCATGGGTGAAAGCGACCTGTACGATGCCAGCGTAAAGTATGTAGCAAAGCATTTTACACTGAACAATTATGGACTGGCACTATCCGGAATGGAATATTGGACAGTATTGGGACGAACCATATTGCTTTCTGCAGGGGTTGCACTGGTGCAATTGGCGGCCTGCCTGCTGACGGCCTATGGATTCGCAAGATTCCGTTTTCCATTCAAAAAGATATTGTTTGCCTGCGTGATTTTCACATTGATTGTACCACCACAGGTAATCATGCTTCCGCTGTTTATGAAGTACCGGTTCTTTGATGTGTTTGGTATTTTTGAAGCAATTACCGGAAGTTCCATCAATTTGATTGATACCTATTGGCCATTCTTTATTCAGGCCTGCACCACCATGGGTGTGAGAAACGGTTTGTATATCTACATGCTCCGGCAGTTCTTTAAGGGCATGCCAAAGGAACTGGAAGAAGCTGCTTATGTAGATGGTTGTGGAAAGTTAAGAACCTTTGTGCAGATTATGATGCCGAGTGCGGTTCCGATGATGGTAACTGTATTTTTGTTTGGTTTTGTGTGGCAATGGACAGACTCCTTCTACACCTCACTGTATTTGAATCAGACAAAGGTAATGTCTACGGCACTTAGCTCTTTGGCGGTAAATGTATATAAGCAATACGAGGGTTATGGCGGAACAATGACCTTTATCAGTCCGGGCTTTGTATCTATGATTAACAACACAGGTACGGTACTGGCAATTATCCCGTTGATAATCTTGTATGTCATTTGTCAGAGATATTTTGTGGAAGGAATTGAACGATCCGGTATTGTCGGATAAGAAATGGTAATTATCGCGGAAGCGACTAATTATACAAAAGATTTAAAATCTATTAAAGGAGGAGCTTTATATGGGCAAGAAAAATGTTATGAAGAGAATGTTATCTATGCTTTTGGTGGTTATGATGGCATTATCTATGGTGGCTTGTGGCGGAAAGGAAGATACGAATGTTGAACCTACACAGGCACCGGGAACAACGGGGAATGAAACAGCAGGAAACACAGACAAGGGCAACGGTGAAACCTCTGGTGATACTAAGGTAGAGGAACCTTCCTATGATTTTGGAGGAAGAGTATTCCGTATCGGTTCTTACTATGACATGACTCCGGACCCTGAGTCTAATGCAGTTAATGCGGCATTGGCTGAGCGTATTGAGTATGTTGAAAAGAACTATAACTGTACTATCGAGTTCGTAGATCTTGGTGAAGACTATGTTGACGATTATACAACCAGCGTTCTTTCCGGTAATCCAATTTGTGATATCGGTTATGCAATTACAACAACCGTACTTCCAACCTTAATTGAAGGTGGTGTTGCTTATCCTATCAGTGACCTTGGTGTTATTGATTTCTCTGATTACAAGTGGCGTAAGGACGTTGTAGAAGCCGGTTACTACAAGGGCAAGAACTATACAATGTTATTAGCTGACCCGGAAATCAGATATGGTATCTTCTGGAACAAGACTTTATTTAATGAGTATGGACTTCCGGATCTCTATGAACTCTATGAAAAGGGTGAGTGGAACTGGGCAACCTTTAAGGATGTTGCACAGAAGGCAAACGTGGATAAGGATAACGATGGTATCATTGATATCCATGGTTTTAATGCAAGAGAAAGCTTTGCATGGTGCTATTTATATTCCAATGAAGCATACATTGCTGAAAAGACAGATACAGGTATGACTGTAGATTTAACTGATGCAAGAATTATGGATGCTTTAACTGCATTCCAGGATTTCGCATCTACAGTAACCTATCGTGCCATTGACTGGTCCGTAGATGATTGGGATTCCTTAATTCTTTCTTTCCAGAACGGTACATCCATGATGTGTCTGGAAGAGTTCTGGATTTCCTACATGTATCTGAATAAGATGACAGATGATTGGGGTTGGGTACCATTCCCTAAGGGAACCTCCGCTAAGGATTATTCCTGCTACGGTAAGGAAAACGGCTGCCGTATTATCTTAAACGGTGTAGAAAAGCCGGAAGAAGTTGCTTTAGTTTATGATTTAATTACAGATATTGCAGCTACAGAAGAAGAGTTCAACGATTTACTGGCTGACCAGCTGGAAACTTGGTGTGATGATGGTGAAACATTAGAAAACGTTTCCATGATTTATGAAACAGGATTATCCAGAATTAACTGGATCAATGGTTTTGCTACTTTGAATGGTGCAGTAAATACCATGATGGATGCTATCTCCAACGGTTCCATGACACCACAGACTGCATTAGATACATATAAGTCTCAGATTGAAACTGCTATTCATGATATCAATACCGGTGAAACAACAAAGGTTGATATTGCGTTTGAAGGCAACTTACTTACAAACTCCAGCTTCGAACTTGATGTAGAAGGTTGGAATATTACAAAGAGCGATACAATCGCCGGAACATCCAGAAACGACAGCGACGGTTATCCAAAGTCCGGTGCATTCAGTTATCATTACTGGGATGATAAGAACTTTACTATTGATTTACAGCAGACCGTAACTGTTGCAGAAGCAGGTACTTATGTGTTATCTTTATATACACAGGGTGATGACACCACAGGCTCCAGCTTCACTGCATATGTAAAGGATGCAAACGGTAATGTACTTAATTCCGCAGATTGGGGCAATGCAGGCTGGGCCGTATGGCAGACTCCTGCTGTTGAAGTAACCTTAGAAGCCGGACAGACTGTTACTGTTGGTGTAACTATTAACGGTAATGCAGGTTTCTGGGGAACCATCGATGACGTAACATTTATTAAAAAGTAATTTTATATTCCTGGAGGAACACAATGAAGAAGATGTGCAAAAAAATATTCGTATGCCTTCTTACTGTGGTATCCTGCTTTGGATTGTGTGCTTGTAAGCAGACAGAAAATCAGGATGGCGGAGAGGATAACTCTTCGCCATCTTTTATCAAAGGGGCTGATATTTCCTCTTTGGAAGCAGTGGAGGACTACGGTGGAACATTTTATGACTTTGCGGGTAAAGAAACGGATGCTATTGAATTTTTAATGGAGAACGGATGTAATTATTTCCGTCTCCGCGTTTGGAATAACCCTACAAAATCTTTTGATGCCGGAGATTACTGCAGTCCGGAGCATACCGTAGAAATGGCGAAACGTATTAAAGAAGCGGGTGGAAATTATTTATTAGATTTCCATTATTCTGACTGGTGGGCTGATCCAAAGAATCAGTCAGTTCCGGCAGCATGGAAGGGATTGTCCGAAGAAGAATTAGTGCAAGCTGTGTATGATTTTACAAAAGAGGTTTTAATGAAGCTTGCAGAGGAAGATGCATATCCGGACATGGTACAGATTGGTAATGAAATTGGAAATGGTATGTTATGGGATTATGGTTCCATAGATAATCCGGAGACTCTAGCAGCGCTCTTAAACAGCGGAATTTCCGCTGTGCGTGACACCACACCGGAAGGCAAAGAAACAAAGGTAATGATTCATGTGCAGGATGGTGGATTCGTCAGCACAACAGAAAAGTTTTTTGCCAGCATGGAAGCCTGTGGTGTTACGGATTATGATGTTGTTGGATTATCGTATTATCCTTATTGGCATGGAACATTTGCAGACTTAAAGGATAATATCAATAATGTATATCGAAAATTCGGTAAACAGGTTGTTGTTGTAGAAACGGCATATCCGTTTACATATGATAATGCAGATGACAAGCGCAATATGATAATGGAAGCAGAAACTGCTACGGTTGGTTTTGCTGCTTCCGAAGAAAATCAGAAAAAGGTATTTGAGCTTGTTATGAATTCAGTGGCTGCTTGCGAAGGTGGTTTGGGTGTTTTTTATTGGGAGCCTGCATGGCTGGCAGTAAAAGGTGCCGGTGTTGGAAAGGGAAGCGGAAATGAATGGGAAAATCAGACATTGTTTGATTTTGAAGGAAAACCTCTGGATGCGGTGAAAGCATTTGCTTATGAACCGGGAAGCATTAAGGGCGATGAAGCTTTGTATGTTTATCCGTTGGAAAATGTACAAGTGGATAAGAATGCATTCGGTGAAGATTTGCTAAAAGAGTTACCAACCACAGCGAAAGTCCTATATTCTGATGGAAGCATAGAAGAAACACCAATAGAATGGGATATTTCTTCACGAAAGGATATTACGGAAACAAGAGTTGCTTTTAAAGGAACCGTGGCAGGACTTTCTATTTCTACCGGAGCTGTGCTGATAGATAAATACAGTTTAGGTAATCTTGGCTTCGAAGATGGTATTACCGGCTGGATTGTTTCCGGTGATACGGAAGCAGGTTGGGTTACCAATGGGGATGATGCTTGTCCGCATGATGGTGAGTACAGTTTTTCTTATTGGGATTCCGGTAATTTTACTATAGATGTTTATCAGTATGTAAAGATTGATAAATCCGATTCCTATAATCTGCAGGTGTGGTCCGAGGGTAAGAAAGGAACAAGGTTATTACTGACATTATACATTGCAGATGAAAACGGAAAATATTTGGATTCTGACTCGTTTCAGAATACCGGATGGAACGAATGGAAGCATCCAATGGTTACCGCTAACCTGCAAGAAGGGGACATTGTTCGTATTGGTGTGAAAATTCAAGGCGTAGGTGATGACTGGGGAGCTTTGGATGAATTTACGTTTGAACCGGCTTCGGCGGTAGAAAACTAGACAGAAGGCGATTATTGAATGATGCGACTAATGCAGTTGGTCAAATTTGTGCAAACAATAGATTTCTTTCAAAAACAAGTTGATATTTTTCTTTATTTAGAGTATACTATAAGTACCAAGAGAGAAATCTCTTCCTGGTAACAGGACACGAAGCATAAGGTGTTTGCTTCCGTTGCACTGGCAACGTAAAAACTTTGCATTTACTCTTCAGCATAGAGGATAATCAAGCCGGGCAGGTGAAAGGCCTGTGGATTGGTGGCAAAGCACCATAACGAAACCAGTTATCAGAAATCAAGGAGAAACCTTTCATGCGAAGTGTAAAGGTTTCTCTTTTACGTTAAGGAGAAGTATGCCGTATAATGTACAGAACACAAGGGGATTGAGCCCGGAAGAATTATTAAATATATTGTGTAAAAGCGCAAAGATGTATTCGGAATATGCAGATACTACATTGCTGTTTATTTTTAGAGAGAAAAAGTCGGATGCATACGATTTTTATGAGGTCAGATTCGGTAAAAATAATTTTATGCATCTGGCAGGGATAAAAAGTGAAACATTGAGTGCAAATATGTTTTATAAAGCCTGTTTGGAAGAAAGGATTACCAGAGGAGATTGTACTCCGAGGAAAGATGCAAATACGATGTACTCTAAAGTGGCAATTATGGAGCAGATTCTGGATTTACGTAACAGTAAGTGTTATAAAATCGGAGAAAAAGACCTCGTAACCCGTGACAATGATTTTGAAATGGCAACCGGCAATGCGGTTGGAATAATGGGATATGATTCAAGAATAACCATAAAGGGAACAAATCAGGTAGATACAACGAAATATCCTATTCCTACAACGTTATTAAATAATTCTATTACCGATTATTGTTCCAGACCGCAGAAAATAATGTTTATTCTGCAGAAAACAGACGAAGAAAGTACATATAATAAATTGTTCTATGAAATAAAAAAAGGATTATTTCAAACGGAAAAAGAACTTTTTGCAGATGCTATAAAAAGGAGAATTACATTATAAACGAAAAAAATCTGAAAAAAACTGGGGTAAAAGTGGGGTACAACCAAATCATCATCCTCCGGAACCCGCATAAATAAAGGGCTTGCGAGGCTATGACGAGAAAATCGACTCCCCCCAGGTCCATAAGAAAAAGGTCTCAGCGCATAAGCGCTGGGGCCTTTTTCTTATGGACCTGAGGAGAGTCGTTCTATGTTGACGAACTCCGGGAATGGTGTAAAATAGAAAGTAACAAAAACTTAGGAGATGAAAAAAATGGGAACCTCATTTCAAAAAAAATATACAGAGCAAATCAAAAAAAATGCGGAAGAGCTTAGAAACCGGAAAATTCCGGAAGTGACAGAGGAGCTGTTTGCCTTGTTTGAGACAACCGGAAACCGCCTGAAATATGAGGAAGTGTATTTTATGCGCAGGAAATTTCTTGCGGTGTTTGGTATGGCGGCATATATCTGGAAGCGGAAGGAAGATGTTGCAAAGCTTACGGAAGTGCTGGAGGATATTTGTGGTGAGGAATGCTGGGCTCTGCCTGCCCATGTAAACCGTAAAGAGGAGAAAGACTGGCGGATTACCGTTGACTTGTTTGCTTCAGAAACGGCGCAGGCTCTGGCGGAAATTCTTGGGCTTGTAAATAAATCTTTGCCGGAGGAATGTAAAATTCCTGGAGAACTTTGTGCCAGAGTGGAGGCAGAAATAGAGCGGCGTGTGCTGACACCGTTTTTTTCCTCGAAGCCTAATTACGGCGGATGGGAATGCGCAGACCATAACTGGAATGCAGTTTGTGCCGGCAGTATCGGAAGTGCGTGCATTTATCTGATGGAAGGAAAAAATGAAGAGCGGCTGGAACAATGTTTAAGAAGGATTTGCCATTCTCTGGAATTTTATTTGAACGGATTTAAAGAAGACGGCACCTGCATGGAAGGAATCGGCTATTATACATACGGCATGACCTATTTTACTGGGTTTGCGGAACAGCTTTTGCGATACAGTAAAGGAGCCATAAATCTGTTTGATAATGAAAAAGTTAAAAACATCGCCCGGTTCCAACAAAAAATGTATTTCAGCAGTGGAAAAACTGTCAGTTTTTCTGATGGAGATCAGAATGCAAAATTCCGGAAGGGTCTTACCTGCTTTTTAGCAAAACAGTATGAGGGAGTCCGGATTCCGCCGGAAACCTTGGCTGCAGATTTTGATACAGATTCCTGCTACCGGTTCATGGGGCTGATGAGAGATTATTTGTGGACAGAGAAAGAAATTGTGGCAGAAGCATCGGATGCAGCGTTCCGTCATGATACTCTTCCGGATGCCCAGTGGAGTATATGTGAGGGTGCTAACGGAGCTGCCATGGCAATTAAGGGCGGAACCAACGGCGAACCACACAATCACAATGATGTAGGAAGTTTTATTTATTTGGCGGATGATGAATTTATGGTAACAGACCTTGGTGCCGGAGAATACACCAAAGAGTATTTTGGAGAAGGCAGGTATCATATTTTGTGCAATTCTTCTTTGGGACACAGTGTACCGTTGATTGGCGGACAGAAGCAAAAATGCGGGGCGGAATATGGTGCTTCGGAGTTTGCTGCGGACGGTTGCGGACGGACAAAGGTGGAGTTTGCCGGTGCGTATCCGGGAAACGTGGTAAATCGTCTGGTAAGGGAAACGGATTTTTCCATGGACAGCGGGGCATTAACCGTTACCGACTGCTTTGAGCTGCCAAAGGGAACCATTTTTTTCACGGAGCAGATTGTAACACAATGCGAGGTGGAACTTACGGAGCATGGGGCATGGCTTAGAGGAGTGCACCATGATTGCGTGTTACAGCTGCCGGAGATTGTAAAATTTATCTGGTGTCAGGAAAAAGAGCATAAAAATCATCAGGGAGAAATGGAGATTGTCCGGCTGCTGCAATGGTCGGTTCCGTTACAGCCGGGAAAAGAAAACAAGGGCTCTACCTGGTTTGCGATGATTGCATATAAAAAATAAAAGTTTTATCAATTCCGCTTTTCGGTCTCTGAAATGTCAGTTTTTGAGCTTTAACCGCATAGACAAACAGAGCGGAAAAACGTATAATTTAGATGAATAAAACAAAAGGATGAGAGGGGTTTGAACAATGGAAGTAACAAAGTTTGTACAATTTCGGGAAAAGGTAGTTGATAACTGCTCCAAGATTATTTTAGGTAAGGAGAAGGCAATCGAAAAGATTGCAATCAGCTTTCTTTGTAACGGACATGTGCTTTTGGAAGATGTACCGGGAACCGGAAAGACCATGCTGTTCCGCGCATTTGCAAAGACAATAGGGGGAGATTTTAAGCGTATCCAGTTTACGCCGGACGTTATGCCGTCTGATGTAACCGGTATCAATTTTTATAACATGAAGGAAGGCGATTTCGAACTGAGAAAGGGCCCTGTGTTCACCGATGTGGTACTGGCGGATGAAATCAACCGTGCAACACCAAGAACCCAGTCCAGCCTTTTGGAGGCAATGGCAGAGCATCAGGTATCCATTGACGGAACGACATATCCGCTGTCTCAGAATTTCATGGTGGCGGCAACGCAGAACCCGTTGGAATCCCATGGTACCTTCCCGCTTCCGGAAGCGCAGTTGGACCGTTTCTTTATGAAGCTTTCCCTTGGCTATATGACCAGAAAAGAAGAACTGGCGGTTATGGCAAGAGAAAATACAACGGCATTGCTGGATAAACTGGGCTGCGTTGTAACAGCAGAAGAAATCGCAGAATTAAAGGAAACATATCATAAGGTAACGGTAACAGAACCTGTAGCAGATTACATAATGAATATCATTGAACTTACCAGAAATCATGGTGATATTACAGTTGGAGCATCCACCCGTGGTGCCATTGCACTTTATGAGGCTTCCCAGGTGCTGGCGGCATTCCGGGGACGTGATTTTGTACTTCCGGAGGATGTGAAAGAGCTTGCACCGGCGATTTTGACACACAGACTGACCTACCGTGGTATTTACGGTCAGGGCGAGGCTGCAAATGTGTTTGAGAAGCTTTTGGATGAAGTAGCAGTTCCGACAGAGGAGAGAGAAAAATAATGATTTGGTTTTTGATTGCCATTCTTGTAGTTGCATATGTGGTAGAAAAGGCATCACTTAAAATTCCTCTGGAACAGATAAAGTACAAACTGGAGCCCTCCAAGCGAAGTGTAGAGCAAGGGGAAGTGTTTCAGCTGAATACGACACTGTATAATGCTTCCGCCAGGAGTATTCCCTATGTTTTTGTGGAAGAGGTACTTCCGGAAGAAGTGGAGATAGAAGGCAGTGATACGTTAAATCTTTTTCCTGATAGACCTTTTTTACTTCACAGAACAACTATTTTTATGGGTAAGCACCAGAAAATTAAGCGTTCCATCCGGGTTTGTATTCAGGAAAGAGGCTTGTTTCGGTTCCGCCAGGCAAGAATGAAAGTTGGTGATGCCTTAGGTTTCCGCCAAAGGGAAAAAGAATTCCGGCAGAGCCAAGGTATCGTAGTATATCCGAGAAAGCTGCAGGACGAACGCTTAGAGCATGTGCTGAGTGATATTTTCGGCAATATTTCCGTGCAAAGCTTTTTGCATGAGGACCCGTTTTTAGTAATGGGATACCGGGATTATACCGGTCGTGAGCCGCTGCGGAGTATCAGCTTTTTACAGAGTGCAAAAAGAAATGAACTTACGGTCAAGGAATACGACCACACCAGAGAAGAAGTGGTGGATATTATTTTTGATACAAATTATAAGGGAAATTTCGACCACTATTTTGTACAGTTGGAGACGATGTTTTCCATGGTGCGTACTCTTTGTGAAGCCTTTGAGAATAAGGGTGTCAGCTATCGCCTGATAACCAATGCCTATTACGATTCCATGGAGGAACGGGGCGTTAATGTGATTCAAAGCGGCGGCAGCGGCGGAAAAAGCTTTGATAAAATTTTAGATATTCTTGGCATGGCATCCAATGCAGCAATGTGTACGACAGAGGAATTGTTACGGCGGACCTATCTGAATTTGTCGCAGGAAAAGGAGTTTGTGTATGTATGCCAGCGCAGGGACGAGGAGACAGAGGCTGCCATAGCAAGAGTGGAGCAGCAATATAAGATTCATTTTCATCGTATTTACGGAGAGGATTTTGAAGCTGCTTATCTGGAAGAAGAGAATCGAAGAAAGAAGGAGAGGCTGTAATGGAAGCATTTTATAAATTGGTATATGATATCAGCTGCTACTATGCATTTGCCGCTTTCTTTGTGAGCTATGGTATGGAATATAATGTAAACCCGCTATCATTTCTGGTGTTGTTTGCAGCCTGCTTTTTGGCCGTATATGCAGAAAAATGTAAGAGATTTAGTCAGGCGGTACAGATTGGTGCCTTTGTGCTTCCGGTAATACCGTTTTTGCTGGAGACCAATATCTGGGGAAAACTCATTCTGATTTTACCTTGGGCGTATCTGGTTGTGACCGTAGTCCGTCAGGGTTATGATATTACATATACCCGGTTTAAGAAAACGTATCTTATCTTCTTGTGGATTTATGTAGCGTTATTCGCCCTTTTTGTGGCAGAAGATTTTGTTAAGGGCGAAGTGGCAATGATGGTAGCTGGTCCGTTTCTGGTGCTGCTTTTAGGGTCGGGTATTTTTTTGCTGCAGATGCTGCGCTATCAGACAGGTTCCGGTGATAAAAAGAAACTGGAAAAGTATCAGCGCAGACAGATGGTTATTTTCTTGGTAGCAGCTGTGGTATTAACGGCGGGAAATATAGTGGAACTGCTGTACGCATATGTGATTTACCCGATTTCTAAGCTGGTGTTTGGTGCGGTAGGCGGGCTGTTGGTTTATATTGTAAACAAGCTTGGCAGCGCTCCGAAACCTCCTAGGGAGTTTGGAAATTCGAGAAATTTTGAGGAGTACGCAGAGCAACTGAGGGAAGCTCAGGAAAAAATCGAATCCGTTTATGGACCAATCCGCGAAAGGATGCGGGCGTATGACCCTAATCCGAAAGAAATGGATTATGTACCGGTGTTCATTGGTATCGCCGTAGTGGCTTCGATTGTGATTTTTGCGGTAATGCTCGGTGGCAAGAGAATAAAGAGGAAACAGGCTGCCATTGAAGATGCGAGAGAAGAATTTTACGATGAAGTGCCGGTAGAAGAAGCGATAAAAAAGCGTTCCGCGCGTCCGGAAATTGTTATCCGGTATTACTACCGGGAATTTATGAAGAAATCCGAGACAAAAAAGCATACGCTGGAGGCTTCGGATACGACAAATGAAATTTTGACAAAGTATCAGGCATGGAATGATGTCACACCGGAGCAGACTGCAGAGGCAAAAGATGCTACGGCGTTATACCAAAAGACCAGATACAGTAAGGAAAAGGTAACACGCACGGATGCAAACCGGATGAAAGCATTGGTGAAAAGATTATAGTGATAAATGAAGGGCGCCCTATGTTAGGACGCCCTTGTTATATTTCTTATGAAATATTATACTGTTGCATGTTTTGTAACATAAATAGGATAAGTATCGGCTCCCTTCATTGTTTTAAGTTCGGAAACCACTACATTCTTATCGGTAATAATGTATTCGATATCAGCACCGGCCTTAACAACGGTATCCTGCATGAGAATACAGTTCTTAACCTTGGCACCCTTTTCGATTTTGACACCACGGAAAAGAATGGAATTTTCTACTTCGCCTTCGATAACGCAACCGTCGGCAGCCATGATGTTTTCTGCCTTAGCACCGGCAATGTATCTGGTTGGATTGTCGTCACGGATTTTGGTGTAAACAGGAGCTGCATCAAACAGTGCATTTAAGTTAGCGTCGTCGAGAAGCTTCATATTTTCTTCAAAGTAGCTCTGTAAGCTGGTAATACGTGCAACATATCCCTCGTACTTGTAACCGTTAATCTTCAGATATTCAAATCCGTTCATCAGAACATCGCGTTCGAAATAACGTAAGCCGCGGACAAAAGCAGCATCTACAATTTCAATTAACAGTTCGCGCTTCAGCACAAAAATGCTCATGGAAAGATTCTGCTTGCCTTCGCGGTTTCTGTTAACAAAAATGTCGGTAATGCGGTCGCCGTCTAAGTTAAAGGTGTAGTAGAAACTGTCTTCGCCGGAAAGCTTTTTGTAGCCGTCCGGAAGCTCGGTTTCGTTATATGCGATGGTAACATCGGCACCGGAAGCAATATGAGCATCAACCATTGCAGCGAAATCGAAGTTAACAGCGATGTTGGTATCTGCCATAACTACGTATTCTTCCTTTTGGCTGCGAAGGAAATCGATGATACCCTCTAAAGCGGAGATACGTCCGGTGTAATGTAAGGATGTTTTTTCGGCATTTGGAGGGAAGAGGGTAAGACCGCCGTTTTTGCGGACTAAATCCCATTCACGTCCGGAACCTAAATGGTCCATAAGGGAATGATAGTTCTTATTTACCAACAGGGAAATGTTATCGATTCCGCTGTTGCTCATGCCGGATAATACAAAGTCAATCATGCGGTAACGGCTTGCGAAAGGGATGGAAGCCATAAGACGCACATTTGCAAGCTCCGGAACAGTTGCATCATAACTGTTCGGGAAAATAATACCAAGTGCACTTGTTTTAGAATTTAACATACTTCTGCACCACCTTCCACATCACTACTTACCATGGCGTTTGGACCAATTTTGGCACCGTCACCTACGGTTACACCAGGGCCTAATGTTGCAACACCGGCAACATCAGCGGTAGGCATAGCGCCGACTTCGGCATTTTCACCTACGGTTACGTTTTCTGCTACGATACAGTGTTTTACAACAGCACCGGACTTAATAACGGAGCCGCCCATAACAACTGCGTCTTCAATAACAGCGCCCGGTTCTACCTTAACACCGGCAAAGAGAACGGAGTGTTTTACGGTACCGTCTACGCGGCAGCCGTCGGTAATCATGGAATTTTCCACAACCGCACCCTTGCTGATTTTGTGACCGGTCATACCGCTGTTGCGGCTGAAAATCTTCCAGTCTTCGTCAAATAAGTTGATACCGGAATTCTCAGGGTCGAGAACTTCCATATTTGCTTCCCAAAGGGAGGAGATGGTACCAACGTCCTTCCAGTAGCCGGAGAAGTGGTAAGAGTACATTCTGCGGCCGTCACGGAGAAGGTTAGGAATGATATTGTTACCGAAGTCGTTGGAAGAGTTTGGATCTGCTTCGTCTTCGGTTAAATACTTCTTTAAAATGTCCCAGTTGAAAATGTAAATACCCATGGATGCCAAGTTGGACTTAGGATTCTTTGGCTTTTCCTGGAACTCGGTGATACGGTCGTTTTCATCGGAAACCATAAGACCAAAACGGGAAGCCTCTTCCCACGGAACTTCCATAACCGCTACGGAGAATTCTGCGTTCTTTTCCTTATGGAACTTAAGGAAATCGCGGTAATCCTGCTTACAAATCTGGTCACCGGAAAGAATGATAACATATTCCGGATCGTAGCGTTCGATAAATGCGATGTTCTGATAGATGGCGTTTGCTGTACCCTTGTACCAGTCAGAGCCGGATGCCTGCTGATAAGGCGGAAGTACATGCACACCTCCGTTTAAACGGTCTAAATCCCAAGGCTGACCGTTGCCGATGTACTCGTTTAATACGAGTGGCTGATACTGTGTTAAAATGCCGACGGTATCAATGCCGGAGTTTACACAGTTAGATAATGGGAAATCGATAATACGGTATTTTCCGCCGAACGGAACCGCCGGCTTAGCCAGCTTCTGGGTTAATGCGTATAATCGGGATCCCTGACCGCCTGCAAGAAGCATAGCAATCATTTCTTTACCCATAACGTTACCTCCTCATAAGTATGTAATTTTTATAAAGAATTACTAGTTATATTATAACTTGCGAACAAGTTTTTTACACGAAATATCTGATGAATTCCCAAAAAGTTTGTAAAAACTCTTACGG